>CAZPCL010000030.1:0-10071 GCA_964585105.1 uncultured Methylobacillus sp. | reverse complement strand
TTTCTTTAAAGCTTTCTATATCAACATTTTCATCTTTTTTATATTGAAAACTATATTTTTCAATATAATCTCTTGGGGGCATGAAATGAAGTGCCGTAGTAATTGGTATTAAATTAATATCAAATTCTTTTTTTGTCATCTGATATAAAGTCAATAATCTTTCTGATGTTAAGTCTGGATGAGGTGATATTTGATCGTAAGGTAAAGTTTCCCAGTCTGGAAGAAGGTTGACCTTTAGCTTAGGAAAAAACCATGCAATTTCTTCTTTTATGCGAATAGCATCAAATACTGAACAGGTTATAATGTTCAGTGATTTTTTATCTTCTTGTAAAAAGTCCTCAAAATACTTACCAATTGAGAGACTTAGAGATGAATTAGCTTCAAAAAAAAGATTTTTTGGTGATTTATTATTTACTAATGTTGTAGGCATGCATTACTATCTTTATTAGAGTCGCAACATTATAAACAATTATTAATGACATAACGGATATATGACATGAATGATAAAGAAATAGTTGCACAAGCTGCATTAAAGTTTGTAAAAAATAATACAATAATTGGACTTGGAACGGGTTCAACAGCGAATTATTTTATTGATGGGTTAGCCCAAAAAATAAAAAGTGAGAACCTGGATATAAAAGTTGTAGCTAGCTCAACAACAAGTCAAATTAAAGCAATTGAAGCAGGTTTGGTTTATATTTCTTTAGACCAAATTGAAACGATAGATTTATATGTTGATGGTGCAGACGAAGTAGCTGGTTTAGATAAAAACCCATCAATAATATTTGCTCTTAAAGGTCGAGGTTACGATTTAATTAGAGAAAAATTATTAGCCTATACAAGTGATCGGTTCATCATTATTGGTGATCAGTCTAAGATAGTTAAAAATATTGGTGATAATTTTCCTATACCAATTGAGATTTCACCAATCGCATGGAGAATAACAAAAAGGCTTATTGAAAATAAGCTTTCGGATTGCTTGGTGAGTTGTGATTTAAGAAAAAATACTGTTGGTGATGGTTTTGCTATAACTTCTTATGGAAATTTAGTCCTTGATTGCAAAATTAAAAGTATTGAAGCCATTAGTGATTATGAGATATCCGATGAAATATCAAACACTCCTGGTGTTTTCGAGCATGGAATTTTTGGGGGAGAAAGGTCTGATGAGGATCACGTATATGCCGTACTCATTGCTAACAAGGGTAAGGTTGAAGTCTATGGTCCTGGAGTTTATATAGACGAAGAGGAAGCGGCCATTTTTGATAGCTTTACTTAGTCAGAAGTTAGTTTAATACTTCCCCCCATATAAGAAATTAACGCTTTTGGAATTTTGATGTCACCATTTTCTTGTTGGTAATTTTCTAAGATAGCCACTAAAGTCCTACCAACGGCTAAGCCTGAGCCATTTAATGTATGTAAAAATTTATTCTTACCGTCAGAATCTTTGTATCTTGCTTTTAATCTTCTCGCTTGAAAATCTTCACAATTAGATATAGAAGATATTTCTCTATAGGTATTCTGTGATGGAAGCCAAACTTCAAGATCAAATGTCTTAGCAGCTCCAAATCCCATATCACCCTTACACAAAGAAACTACTCTGTATGGCAATTCTAACTTTTGGAGAATATTTTCAGCGTGGACCACCATTTCATCTAAGACCTTGTAGCTTGAATCAGGATGGCTTATTTGCACCATTTCAACCTTATCAAACTGATGCTGCCGAATCATACCTCTTGTATCTTTTCCATAAGAGCCAGCTTCGGATCTAAAGCATGGCGTATGTGCTGTGAACTTTAATGGTAAGTCATTTTCATTTACTATAGTATCTCGCACAAAATTTGTTAAAGGAACCTCGCCTGTTGGAATGAGGTAAAGAGAATCATCTTCCCCCTTGCTTGTTTTAAATAAATCGTCTGAGAATTTAGGCAATTGGCCTGTTCCAATTAATGACTCTTCATTAACTAAGTATGGTGTGAAGCACTCTTCATAGCCATGTTCTTGGGTTTGCACATCAAGCATCATCTGTCCTATTGCTCGGTGAAGTCTTGCCATATTGCCTTTCATACAGACAAACCTAGCTCCTGATAACTTACTCCCTAATTCAAAATCTAAGCCATGATTTGCCCCAACATCTACATGGTCCTTCGCTTTAAAGTCAAATTTTTTAAGCTCGCCAAATTCCTTTACAATTTTATTATTTTCTTCCGAAATTCCATCTGGTACCGAGTCATGAGGTATATTAGGAATATCTAATAGGAATTGATTTAATGCCGCTTGAATTAGCGCTAATTGACTCTCTAATTCCTTTAGGGTTTCTGCAATGACATTCACCTGCTCCATTAAATCAGAAGCATCATTGCCTTTACTTTTCTCAATACCAATATTTTTAGAAAATTGATTTCTTTGACCTTGAAGTTCTTGAGTTTTAACTTGTATCACTTTTCGATCTTTTTCCAAGGATTCGTATTTTTTAATATCCAAATCAAATCCTCGCTCTTTAAGAAAGCTTGCGATTGCTTTTGTGTTTTCACGTAATAAATTTATATCAATCATTTTTTTCCCTGATTATTCTTATATGACTCATCTAATGATTTCAAATAGTCTAATTTTTCTTTTATCTTTATCTCTAAACCACGACTTGTCGGCTTATAAAAATTTATCTGCTTCATCTCATCAGGAAAATATTTTACACCAGCAGCATATGCATCCGTTTCATTATGTGCATAGCGATAATTTTTCCCATAATCTAAGTTCTCCATCAGCTTAGTTGGTGCATTTCTCAAATGAAGAGGCACGTCAAACTGCTGATGATCCTTTATAAAGCCCTTAGCTTCATTATAAGCCATATATGATGCATTACTTTTAGGGGCTAATGAAAGATATAAAATAGCATTTACTAAGGCTAACTCACCTTCTGGATAACCTAATCTTTCAAAAATTTGGTAAGCCTCTAAAGCGATTGTCTGTGCTTTTGGGTCTGCTAACCCAATATCTTCAATAGATATTCTTATAATCCTTCTAGCTAAATAAAGAGGGTCAGCTCCTCCATCAATCATTCTTAACAGCCAATAAATTGAAGCGTCTGGATTTGAACCTCTTACAGACTTATGCATTGCTGATATTTGATCATAGAACTGCTCTCCACCCTTATCAAATTTTCTGACTTTCTCAGAAATTATCTTCTCAACTAATTGATTAGAAATATCTCCAATCATTTTTGGTTTAAAAGTATTGATAAGCATCTCAAGTAGATTTATCAATCTTCTTGCGTCACCATTTGCATATTCAAGAATCATCTCTCTAGCCAAATCATCAACTGTTACTTTCTGATACTCATAAAGTACATTTTTAATAATATCTGCTAACTCTTCTGAGGAAAGAGATTTCAAAACGTAAGTTTGACACCTGCTTAATAAAGCTGAGTTAACTTCAAATGAAGGATTTTCAGTTGTTGCACCAATAAATATTATCAAACCTGATTCAATATGAGGGAGAAAAGCATCTTGCTGGCTTTTATTGAATCGATGAACCTCGTCAATAAAAAGTATAGTTTTTTTATTTTGTTGTTCAGATGCGAATTGAGCTTTTGCAACTGACTCTCTTATCTCTTTAACTCCTGACAGAACAGCAGATAGAGCAATAAACTGAGCATCGACATTATCTGCTATTACCCTAGCAATTGTAGTCTTTCCAACACCTGGTGGTCCCCACAAAATCATAGATGGGAGGCTCCCTGAATCAATTGCAACTCTGAGAGATTGGCCATCACCTAATATGTGACGCTGCCCTACAATATCATTAATATTTTTGGGCCTCAGAAACTCAGCTAATGGCATTGATGATGGTATGTTCATCTAGTTTTTTATAACATCAATATCTTCTGGGGTATTAAATAAAAAAAGTGCTTCATTAATGATTGGATTTTGATTGACCTTAATAAAATTAATATCAATTGTATTATCAAAGCCATCAATAATCTTCATTCTTTTTAATTTACCTTGTTTGAAATTAATAAATACTTTTTTAAAGTTTGCTTTTTTCGGTTCGTGAGGTAGAGCCTTAAACCAATTAATCCCTTTTAAATCTCGTATATTACTAATTTTAAAAAGGCTTCCTACATCACTAGCTACTAAAAGCATCGCTGGACTTATTCCTCCAATCTTTTTTAATTGACTTATTACTACTTGTTTTAAATCAGGATCATAAAGATACAACAATTCACCGTCACTAATTAACTGACTTTTTGAAGGCTCTAGATAATCCCACTTAAATAAATTAGGTTTTTTAAAAAAGAATTGACCTGAGACCTCCTGAAGGATGGCTCCATTTTGATCTGTAACTTTTTGCTTAAAATTACCAGTCAGTGCTTTCATATTATCCAGTATATCCACTAAATCAGAATTAGGATTTGAAAAAGCATTTGAGCAAAATAACAAAATAATAAAAAATTTAATCATCTTTATCGTTTGCTATTACTTCTCGGTTGCCAGCATTATTCATAGGCGTTACTAGCCCAGCTTTCTCCATGTCTTCAATAATTCTTGCTGCACGATTATATCCAATACGTAAATTTCTTTGCACATAAGAAATTGATGCTTTTTTAGTTCTAAGAACAATCTCAACAGCTTCATCATAAAGAGGATCTTTTTCACCTGATGGTCCTGACTCGCCTAAAATATTATTAGCGCTATCATTGGGATTAAGAATTTCTTCTATATACTCTGGCTCAGCTTTTGATTTAAGAAAACTCACAACTTTATGAACCTCTCGGTCCGAAACAAAGGCTCCGTGAATTCTCTCCGGATAACTTGTTCCAGGTGGCATATACAACATATCGCCTTTACCTAAAAGTGTTTCCGCACCCATTTGATCTAAAATTGTTCTTGAGTCGATTTTACTTGAAACTTGAAAGCCGATTCTAGCTGGAATATTTGCTTTTATTAGTCCTGTAATTACATCTACCGATGGGCGCTGAGTTGCAAGAACTAAATGAATACCTGATGCTCTGGCTTTTTGTGCGAGCCTAGCAATTAGTTCTTCAATTTTTTTCCCCATTGTCATCATTAGATCGGCTAGTTCATCTATTACAATAACTATAAGTGGAAGCTCTGCTAAAACTTCTGGATTCTCAGGGTCTAGCGAAAAAGGATTTGTTAATGGTTTTCCCTTTTCATGTGATTCCTTTAGTTTTTGATTAAAGCCTGCTAGATTCCTTACTCCAAACTCAGACATTAATTTATATCTTTTTTCCATTTCAGCAACACACCAATTTAATGCATTACCTGCTTGCCTCATATCAGTTACAACTGGAGCTAATAAATGAGGAATTCCTTCATACACAGATAACTCCAACATCTTAGGATCAATTAGAATCATTTTAACTTTATCAGAAGTTGCTTTATATAACAGACTCAGAACAAGAGCGTTAATAGCAACAGACTTACCAGACCCTGTGGTACCAGCAATTAATATATGTGGCATTTTAGAAATATCAGCAACCGCAGGTTTCCCAGAAATACCTTTACCGAGAGCTACTGCTAAAAGATCAGATGTATCAGCGAAAATTTTTGAGCTTACTATTTCTGAAAAGTACACAATCTGTCTGTTAGGGTTTGGAATTTCCAAGCCCATACAAGTCTTACCAGGGATTGTTTCCACAACTCTCACACTTACAACTGATAGTGCCCTAGCTAAATCTTTAGCTAGATTTATAACTTGACTTCCTTTTACTCCGGCTGCTGGTTCAAATTCGTAACGAGTAATCACTGGTCCAGGTTGTGCTGAAATAACTTTTGCTTCAATACCAAAATCCAATAATTTTTTTTCAATCAATCTAGATATAAACTCAATAGTCTCAGCTGATTGAATAGATACTTCATTTGTTGGCTGATCTAAAAGATGAAGGGGAGGAAGGGCTGATTCTGAATCAGTAAATAAATTAGTTTGCTTTTCTCTTTTAACTCTCACGCTTTCTTTCGTGATAGATTTTACGTCTAATATTTTAACAGGTGAGCGATCTTCTAGCTTCTTTCTTTCAGACTCAACAAAAGATGTCCTCTGTTTTTCAAACTTTTTGCCTTCTCTCCTATCCTTCCAGTCATCAAATTTTTCTATCATACTTTTAAATAAATTACATATAAAGTTACCTATACTTTCTGAAATTGTTATCCATGACCAGCCTGTAAATAAACTAAAACCAATAGCGAAAGAAATCACTAAGAATACTAAAGTTCCTATATACCCCATTGCTTTTTCTAAGAACGCATAAATATTGTTACCTAAAATACCTCCCTGCTCAGAAGGTAAATGTGCTGAAAAATTAATAGCGTAGCCAGCTTCAAAAGTTGATGATGACAATAAAAGCAATAAAAAACCTAGGTAGTGAATAATTAAAAGGTGCTTTATTTCATAATTCTCATTCTCAATTCTAGGGTAAATCAAGAAAATACTATATATACTCAAAAAAACAAGCCACCATGCAGACAAGCCTACAATGTTTAAAAAGAAATCGGAGAAGTAGGCTCCACTTACACCTGCTAAATTATTTATATTTTTTCCAGCATCAACACTATGTGAGAAAGAGGAGTCACTTCCTGAGAAGCTCGCTAGTGCAAGTGTTATATATAGACCAATAAATAATAAACTAAACCATGATGCTTCCCTGATTACTCTGCTTGCTAAATCTCTAGGCGCTTTTTTGGTTAAGGATAATTTTTTACTACTGTTTGATTTGCGTCGTGAAAACAATTAAATAATACTCTGTGAAATAATTTAAATTATATCAGGCTAAATCCAAAATTGAACTCATATATAAAAGATTTTATGTGTAAAGATTAATAAAACTAATCTTAATGATTTAAATAATTAACGTAATAAACATTATTATCAATTGATTAGATGCTCAGTCTAAACTAGAATTATATTTAAATTAGATTCTAGGAATTATTAAATCATGTCAAAACATTCACGTCTTATTATACTTGGTTCAGGTCCGGCTGGATATTCAGCAGCAATTTATGCAGCCCGTGCGAATCTTAAACCATTGCTGATAACTGGTATAGCTCAAGGTGGGCAGTTAATGACAACCACTGATGTTGATAATTGGCCGGCAGATACAGACGGAGTAATGGGTCCAGACTTGATGAGTAGATTTGAAAAACATGCATTAAGATTCAATACTGAAATTGTATTTGACCATATCCACACATGTAAATTTAAAGAAAAAAAATTTAGGCTTTTAGGTGACAACAATGAATACACATGTGATGCGTTGATCATATCAACCGGTGCTTCAGCAAAATATCTAGGTTTACAAAGCGAAAAAGATTTTTTGGGTAAGGGGGTTTCGGCCTGTGCTACATGTGATGGCTTCTTTTATAAAAATCAAGAAGTAGCCGTGGTTGGTGGCGGAAGCACTGCGATTGAGGAGGCTTTATACCTAGCAAATATTGCAAGTAAAGTTACTTTAATTCATAGAAGAGATGAGTTTAGGGCCGAAGTAATAGAAATGAATAAAATTCACGAAAAAGTTAAAGAAGGAAAGATCGAGTTAAAATTATTTAGTGAGCTTAATGAAGTTGTTGGTGATGATTCTGGTGTAACTGGCATTAAAATTAAAGATACAAAATCTAATGAAATAAAAGATATTAAGTTGAGTGGTGTATTTATTGCCATAGGTCATAAGCCAAATACAGATATTTTTGAAGGTCAACTAAAAATGGAAAATGGTTATATTGTTACAAAATGTGGAAGAGAAGGTGATTTCACTGCAACTAGTATAAAGGGTATCTTTGCTGCTGGAGATGTTCAAGATCATATTTATAGACAAGCTGTAACAAGTGCAGGTACTGGCTGTATGGCTGCTCTTGATGCAGAAAGATATCTTGCAAATAATGCATAATGACGATGAAAATCTTTTTCGAGAGGCTGTCAAAAATGTTAAGCCCCTTAAAATAAAGTCGAAAACTATTGAAGTAGCTGCAAGCAAACCAAAACCAAAACCAATTGCAAAGAAGCTCATAGAGGATGAAAAAAGAGTACTACTTGATTCTATAAGTGATGATTATATTTATGAAAATATTGAATCAGAAGATGGGTTGTTGTATTTAAGACATGGTCATTCACCAGATATTTTAAATAAATTAAAAAAGGGCTATTGGGTAGTTCAAGGATCAATTGATCTTCACGGAATGATTTCTCAAGAAGCAAAATCTTATATTGTAGATTACATTCAAGAGTGTAAAAAAAGACATATAAGGTGTATTAGAATAATTCATGGAAAAGGTATTGGGTCTAAAAATAAAGAGCCTGTCTTAAGGAACAAAGTTAAGAATTGGTTAGCACAAAAAGATGAAGTTATTGCATACGCTCAAGCTCCTAATCATGACGGAGGAAGTGGAGCGGTTGTAGTCTTACTTAAAGAATATAACTAAGCTGTCTCAATTAAACAAATCGCTTGCGCCGCAATACCTTCAGCCCTCCCAATAAAACCTAATTTTTCTGTAGTAGTTGCTTTGATATTAATACTTTTCAAACTACACTTACAATCATTAGCAATATTAGCAACCATTTTATTTATATATGATTTCATCTTTGGAGCTTCGCATATAATCGTTGCATCAATATTTCCAATAATATAATTATTTGATTTTAAAGTTTCAATCACGGTTCTTAATAATTTACGTGAGTCGATATCTTTAAACGTCGCATTAGTATCTGGAAAATGTTGACCGATATCGCCTAAACCAGCTGCACCTAATAAAGCGTCAATAATTGCATGAATTAGTACATCAGCATCTGAGTGTCCTTCCAAACCGTATTTGTAATCAATCTCCACGCCACCAATAACAAGTGGTTTTCCTAGTATAAATTTATGAACATCGAATCCTTGCCCTACTCTAGTCATTTGTCTTTCCTTTAGTTATCTTACCAAAAATTTGACTCATATTTATTAAATCCTCTGGGTAAGTAATCTTAAAGTTAGTAATCAAACCTTTGTAAACCATTGGTTTTAATCCCAAAGCTTCGATTGCTTCTGCTTCATCCGTAGGCGTTCCAGTAAAATTATTAAGTGCTTCAATTAATTTTTTATATTTAAACATTTGTGGAGTTTGTGCTAGCCACAAAGTGTCACGATCTTCCGTTGAGGTAATTTTATTTGATTCATCGACTCTTTTTATTGTATCTACCGAAGGTAATGCAGCTATACCGCCTACGGTATCATTACCTACCTCCATAATAAAAGAATTTATAAAGGACTCTGTAATCCCTATCCTTGCTGAATCGTGGACTAGAATCCAATCATCATTTGATACAAAACTTTCTATTGAGTTAAGTGTGTTCAACACAGTTTCTGATCTGCTAATACCACCAGAATAGTAAATTTTAGTTTTACGGGAAAAGATGTGATTTGAATTTTTGACTTTATTTTTTTGATCTAAATTAAAGGCAATCGAAATCGTATCAACAGCTGTAACATTTGAAAAAATATAATCAATCCATTCAATTAATGTTTTTCCATGAAAGGATAAAAATTGCTTAGGAAGCTCTTGGCCCATCCTGGAACCAGATCCTGCTGCAGGAATAATTACATGAATCTTTGACATACTAAATTTTAGCATGTCAAAGAATAAAATTATTTACTTATCGCTTGAAACTGAATTTATTTTGTGAATAGTAATATCAGCTCCATTAAACTCTTCTTCTTCAGTAAGCCGAATACCCACTGTACCTTTAACAATTGAGTAAATAATATAACCACCAACAAAAGCAACCGAAATACCTGCAATAGTCCCAACTAGTTGTGAGTAGAAGGTTACTCCTCCCAATCCTCCGAGTGAAGTTAAGCCAAATATACCAGCAGCTATACCTCCCCATGCACCGCATACGCCATGCAAAGGCCACACTCCAAGAACATCGTCTATTTTCCACTTATTCTGCGTAAGTGAAAATGTCCAAACAAACAAAGCCCCAGCTATCGCTCCTGTTGCAAGAGCACCTAATGGATGAAAAAGATTTGATCCTGCGCATACAGCAACTACACCTGCTAAGGGGCCATTGTAAAGAAACCCA
>CAZPCL010000029.1:0-10191 GCA_964585105.1 uncultured Methylobacillus sp. | reverse complement strand
GTTTAAATGTTTGCTTAATTAACCATGATATTTTAAACAAAGGGAAGACTTTTGGTCGTGATTTGCTTTTACTTATTGACCGTGATTACGATCATTTATTTGATTATATAGTATTCAGTAGAATTCAACAAGAGTATGTTATTTGTTTAAAATCAATAACTTATTAGTTTTTTAAACTAATTACTAAATAATTTTAGAGTATCTAAAGATTTTATAACTTTTATTATATGACTAACTGCGTCTTTTTTTACTGCACTCTTTCTATAGGCTAATGCAACCCTTCTAAAAGGAACTGGTGAGTCAAAAAAAATAGTTTTCACAAGTGGGTCTTGATATTTATCAGTTGTTGCACTTTTTGGTAATACAGATATACCTAAATTAGAAGCTACCATTTTTCTAATAGTTTCTAATGAGTTCCCTAATTGTATTTCACTATTTTTTGAAAGTCCTGGGCAAGCTTCAACTACTTGATTGCTGAAACAATGGGTTCTATCAAGCAATAACACTTTTTCCTTAGACAAATCTTTAGCTTTAATAGTTTTTTTTACTCGCCAACTATGCTTCAAAGGAATTACTACAACAAATGGCTCATCATATAAAACTTCAATTTCAACGCCGGGCATATCAAAAGGTAAAGCTATAACAGCCGCATCAATAGAGCCTTTTTTTAAATCACTTTCTAAATTTTTTGTAATATCTTCATGTGCCTCAAGAGGCATACTTGGAACACTTAATCTTAAACTTGGAATAATTAATGGTAGCAAATACGGCGCAATAGAGTAAATTAAACCTAACTTAAAAGGAAGATCAAGTTGCTTATCGCCTCCAACTGATATATCTTTTATTTTTGCAGCTTGTTCCAAAACGATTGCAGCTTGGTCAATTATTTTTTGGCCAACATGAGTAATCTTAACATCGCCTCCAGCTCCTACACTTCTCTCAAAAATCGTTAAACTCAATTCTTCTTCGATTTTTTTAATCCCTAAACTAAGCGCTGGTTGGCTAACGAAAGACTTTTCCGCTGCTTTACGAAAATTTTTTTCTTGGGCTAACGCTACAATAAATCTTAATTCACTTAGTGTCATATCTTATGATCTATATGTCTAAATTACCGGCAGCTAATGCATTACTTTCAATAAATTCTCGTCTAGGCGCTACGTCATCCCCCATTAATCTTGTAAAAGTCTCCTCCACAGCAGTAGTATCTTCAATTGTAACCTGTAATAAACGTCTTACTTTAGGGTCCATAGTTGTCTCCCAGAGTTGGGACGGATTCATTTCCCCCAAACCTTTGTAACGTTGAATATTTAAGGTTCTTTTTGCTTCATTCATCAACCAACTTAACGTATCATGAAAATTGGTTACTTTTTCAGATTTTTCACCTCTTGATATCTCGCCACCTTCACCAATCAAATTTTTTGTTAATTCTGCTGACTTTATTATTTGCCTATATTCACCGCTTAATAAAAATTCTTCATCTAACTTACTAGTTTGTAGATTGCCGTGAATATATTGATTAATCTCAATATAATACTTATTTGAGTCTTCATTATGCTTAACCTCAAAATTGATATTATCTAATGTCATTAAAGCTTTTAAGTCCTCAGCATACTTATTAGTTTTGCTCTCATCATCTAAAAATATTGGACCTAATAAATGCATCGCTCTTAATAATGAAACATCATAGCGAGAAGATAATCTTCTAATGATTGCTTCTGTTAAAACCATTTCTCTAGCTATATTTCCTAAAACATCTTCATTTAGTATATCGCCACCTACACTGGTTAATAAACTTGCTCCTTTTAGCGCAGAATCTACGAGATACTGATCTAACTCTTGTTCATCCTTTAAATACCTTTCATCTTTACCTTGCTTTACTTTATATAAAGGTGGTTGTGCTATGTAAACATGCCCTCTTGCAACTAACTCATACATTTGCCTAAAGAAAAAAGTAAGCAATAATGTTCTAATATGTGCGCCATCGACGTCAGCGTCTGTCATTATTATTATTCGGTGATACCTAAGCTTTTCAACATCAAACTCGGGGTGAATTCCAGTCCCAAGGGCTGTTATCAATGTGACGATTTCTTGTGAGGCAAGAATCTTATCGAGCCTCGCTTTTTCGACATTTAGAATTTTACCTTTTAATGGCAAGATTGCTTGATTTTTTCTATCCCTTCCCTGTTTAGCTGAACCGCCCGCTGAATCGCCCTCCACCAGGTATATTTCACATTGTGCCGGATCTTTTTCTTGGCAGTCTGCTAGCTTTCCTGGCAGCCCAAGAGAATCCATAACTCCCTTTCTTCTAGTCATATCTCTTGCTTTCCTGGCAGCCTCTCTAGCTCTAGCAGCATCTACAATTTTATTACAAATGATCTTGGCATCTTTTGGATGCTCCAACAGAAACTCGGTTAGTTTTTTACCAACAACATCTGAAACAATTGGTTGCACTTCACTTGAAACCAACTTATCTTTTGTCTGAGAGGAAAATTTTGGATCAGGAACCTTAACCGACAAAACACATACAAGCCCTTCACGCATGTCATCACCACCAGTTTCAACCTTTGCTTTTTTTGCCAACTCATTTGACTCTATGTAATTATTAATTGTTCTTGTAAGTGCAGCTCTTAATCCAGTAAGATGGGTTCCACCATCTCTTTGAGGAATGTTGTTTGTAAAGCACTGAACATTTTCCCCATAACTATCATTCCATTGCATACTAACCTCAATAGTAATACCGTCTTTTTCAACACTTTCTGCATAAAAAATATTTTCATGAAGTGTAGATTTAGACCGATTCATGTATTCTACAAAACCTTTTATACCTCCAGAGGTAGCGAAATTTTCTGTTTTTCCAGACCTATGGTCAATCAATTCAATGTTGACCCCATTATTTAAGAACGACAATTCACGAATTCTTTTTGCAAGCAAGTCGAAATGAAAGTCAATATTAGTAAAGGTTTCTGCTGAGGCTAAAAAAGTTACCTCTGTCCCAGTTTTTTCAGTGTCTCCCAGAATCTTTAAGGGGGCTACAATATCCCCTCTTTTAAAAGTAACTTCATGGGTTTTCTTATCTCTATAAACTTTTAACTTCAACCAATCAGAAAGAGCATTTACAACAGAAACACCCACACCATGAAGACCTCCCGAAACCTTATAAGAATTCTGATCAAACTTCCCTCCAGCATGCAGCTCTGTCATTACAATTTCTGCTGCTGACCTTTTAAATTCGTCATCTTCCTTAATGTCTGTTGGTATGCCGCGACCATTGTCAGTTACCGTTATAGAGTTGTCAGGGTGAATAATTACTTTTATTTCATCACAATGCCCCGCCAAAGACTCATCTATTGCGTTATCTAATACCTCAAAGACCATGTGATGCAGACCACTCCCGTCAGAAGTGTCACCTATGTACATACCAGGTCTCTTTCTTACAGCATCAAGCCCTTTTAATACTTTTATACTTTTTGAATTATATTCATTGGTATTTTGTTCTTCATTTTTAGCCATAGATTTTTCTTTTTTTAATTAAATGCGCATTGGCATCACAACATACTTGTATTCTTCGTTGTTCGGAATAGTAACTAAGCAACTGCTACTAGAATCATTGAAAGCAATAGTAAGTTGATCGGATTGAATATTAGTTAAAACGTCGATTAAATAGGTTACATTAAAACCAATATCAATTTTATCACCTTTATAATCAATTTCTAACTCTTCCTCTGCTTGTTCATGCTCACTATTGTTACTTACTAATTTTAAGTTATTTGCTTCAATAACCATCCTTATCCCTCTATATTTATCATTAGATAAAATAGACGCTCTTAGCATTGAGTCCAATAACAGTGTGCGATTAATATTAAATGAATTTCCGTGGCCTTCTGGGATAACCCTACTATAGTCAGGAAACTTTCCATCGATTACTTTAGTGATTAAATTAATGTCGCTAAACTTAAAGGCTACCTGATTTTTTGAAAAACTTATTTCTACAGGATCTTCAGTGTCGTTCAGTAACTTAACTAATTCAACAATGGTTTTTCTAGGAACAATTACTTGCGCTTGTTTGCTTGGGGTATCTAAGCTTGCAGAAGTAAAGCTTAACCTATGCCCGTCCGTACCAACAATATTAATATTTTTCTCCTTAACCTCTATCAATAATCCGTTAAGGTAATAACGAATATCTTGTTGGGCCATTGCAAAATCAACCTGTTTTAAAAGTGCTTTAAATTCTTTTTGAGATATTTTTAGCTCAACAGAATCATCTGCTTCTCTTGTCATAACTGGATAGTCTTTTGGTGGAAGGGTTTGAAGGTTGAAGCGGCTTTTTTTAGCTTTTACTGTTACTTTGGCATCTTCGATTTGTATGTCTATTTTACTGCTTTCCGGAAGGGCCCTAGTTATATCAAAAAGTTTTTTTGCTGATATGGTAATTTGAAATTCTTCTGATAATTCAGTTTTTACCTGTGTAGAAATTTGCATTTCAAGGTCTGTAGCTGTAAATCTTAGGCTCCCTTGTTTACTTTCTAATAGTAGGTTTGAAAGTATTGGTAATGCATGCCTTTTTTCAACTATTCCTGAAACATTTCCAAGTGGCTTAAGTAGTAATTCTCTGTCAATTTTTATATTCATAGTTTTATAGTTTTTTCTTTATATAAATAATAATAATAATAATAACCTTTGTTTTTCTTTTTTTGTTACTTTTTTCTTTTAATAATAACTAGTTAAGGCACTTTAATACCTAAGGTTTTATATGTAGTTTTATGTGGACACAATGTGGACAATATATTTTTGTTAACTATTTTTCGTTTAATTCTTTTTTTATCCACAATCAGTCCACATGTATTACATTATCCTCTTAAAACCTGAGTTAAAAAACCTAAATCTTGACTAATATTTTGATCGCTTAGTCTTAAATTTTCAATTTCATCACAAGCATGCATTATTGTTGTATGGTGCCTTCCTCCAAAAGCCGCCCCGATTTCAGGGAAACTTAAGTTTGTTAGTTCTCGCGTTAGGCTCATTGCAATTTGCCTTGGGCGAGAAAAATTTCTAGATCTTTTCTTGCTTAAAATTTCAACTATTTTAATCTTATAGTATTCTGCGACAGTTTTTTGAATATTTTCAACACTTACTTGTCTGCCTCTAACAGCGATTAAATCGCGTAGCGATTCTTTTGCCAATGGAGTATCAATATCACGCCCAGTAAAATTTGCCATTGCAACAATTCTATTAAGCGCGCCTTCCAATTCTCGTACATTTGATCTTATTTGTTTCGCAACAAAAAAAGCGACATCTTCTGGAAGCTCAACCTTACTTTCCTCTGCTTTTTTTAATAAAATAGCAACTCTCATTTCTAATTCTGGAGGATCTATAGCTACAGTTAGACCCCAGCTGAATCGTGTTCTTAATCGCTCATCGACACCAGGTATTTCTTTAGGGTAGCTATCGCAAGTAATAATAATTTGTTTTTTATTTTCTATTAGCGTGTTGAAAGCATAAAAAAACTCCTCTTGGGTCCTATTTTTTTTACCGATAAATTGTATGTCGTCAATCAATAATAAATCTAAAGAATGGTAGATTTTTTTGAAGCTATCAAACGCTTTGTTTTCATATGCTTTTACAACATCGTGCACATACCTTTCTGCATGTAAATACTTGACTTTCGCATCTGGTTGCAGTTTCTTGAGGTGGTTACCAATTGCATGTATTAAGTGTGTTTTGCCTAAACCAACACCACCGTATATAAATAAAGGGTTGTAGGCTTCACCAGGGTTTTCTGCTATTTGTTTTGCAGCTGCGGCTGCAAGTTGATTTGCTTTTCCAGTTACAAAGTTTCCAAAATTAAAAGCTGGATTTAGCCCGTTTGCTTTTTTCCCAGGTATCTTAAGAGATATTTCATTTAACCTTGTTTTTATACCTTCTGGTATTTTATTTCTCTCTGGTATTTTATTTTTAACCACATATTCAATAGTTGTACCTTTTATATGTTCTTCTGTTAGCATTTGAATTTGGTTTGAAAACTTTTCTTTAACCCATTGGAGAATAAACTGATTTGGAGCAATAATCTTGGCCTTTTTACCTTCAATTTTAAAGTCTAAAGGTTTAATCCATGTAGTTAGCTGTTGCTTGGTTAGGTCTTTAGAGAATTTCTCTAAACATATGGACCAAAAATTTTCTTTGTTTGTTTTCAAAATTTTAATTATTTAGGTTTTTTATTATTAGAGATCCATATTAGCTTAATTTTCTTAAGTTATCCACAGGCTTTTTTAAATAAATAATGCTGTATAATTCATTGACATAGTAAAGCTGGAAGGGTATTCTTCCGCTTCAAAGTTTAAGGATTGGAGCATTTAAAATGAAACGTACTTATCAACCATCAAAAATTAAACGTGCAAGGACTCATGGTTTTTTAGTAAGAATGAAGACAAGAGGTGGTCGTAATGTTATCGCTTCTAGAAGGGCTAAAGGAAGAGTTCGTTTAGGAATTTAATTTATTCTACCAAGGTATAAATTATTGAAGTTATGTAACGCAGAAGATTTTACTGCCGTATTCAACTTTAGAAAGAGATTATCTTCCGCCCACTTATATTTTCATTACTCCCCTAATTCAAATTCTCACCCCCGGTTAGGTTTTGTTATCAGTACTAAAATTGAAAAATTATCAGTTCGAAGAAATTATATGCGCCGCTTATTACGTGAAATTTTAAAAAAAGAGCTTCCTTTCGAAACATCGCTTGATATTGTTGTTAGGGTCCATAAAAAGTTTTCTAAAGAAAATTTTAATCAAATTAATATGGAAATAAAACATTTAATTAAAGGCCTTCCTGCATGAAATTTTTTCTGGTTTTATTAATTAAGTTTTATCAAATATGTTTAAGCCCATTTTTTGTTTCAAGATGCAGGTATACACCTACCTGTTCGATGTATACAATTGAATGTTTAGAAAAGTATGGTGCCATTAAAGGTTTCTGGCTGGGGCTAAAAAGAGTAATTAGGTGTCGACCTGGTTCAGCTTCTACCTTTGATCCAGTACCATAATATAATTTAGGAAAAGCATGGATACAAAACGTTTAATTTTATTTGTTATTTTTTCATTTTCTTTAATGTTGCTTTGGGATTCATTCCAAAAACAGAATCCAGAGGTTAAGCAAATCGTAAGCGAAGACGAAAGTTTGCCGCAAATTTCAAAAGATTTAGCTTCTAAGAGTGACTTACCCCAAACTACAGCTAAATTTTCATTAAAATCAGGTGATTCAATAAAAATAAATACTGACCTATTTACATTGATGGTTAATACTACTGGTGGTGATATACGTGAACTTAAGTTTAATCAGCATCAAGCCGCTGAAGATAAAAGCAAATACTTATTGATGACAGATCTGGGAAACCCCCTATTTTATGTAGCTCAATCTGGCTTATTGGGTGACGATCTTCCTACTCATAAGGCTGAATTTAGTGCAGTACAGAAAATATATAAAATGGATTCTAATACATTGGTTGTTCCTCTTGTATATGAGAACAAAAATGTGAAAGTAAAAAAAGTATTTGAATTTAATAGAAATAGTTATCTTATAAAAACAAAATTTGAAATATTAAATAAATCAAACAAAATCATAAAGCCATCTGCTTATTATCAATTTGTACATGATGGGTTATCAAGTCAAGGCTCTGTAATGATGCCTACCTTCACAGGACCCGCATTTTTCACAGAAAAAGAGAAATTTGACAAATTAGATTTTTCAGATGTAGATAAGAAGCCTTTCTCAAAAATAACAAATGATGGTTGGATTGCTATTATTCAACGCTACTTTGCTGCTTCATGGATCTTGCCAGGAGAGAAGGCTCGAGAGTTTTATACTAAAAAAATTGCAGAAAATATGTATTCAGTCGGTGTTATTACTAAGTTACCAGAAATATCGTCAGGTGAAGCCATATCATTTGAAGCCACTTTGTTTGCTGGCCCACAAGCTAAGAAGTCTTTAAGTGAAGCTGCACCTGGCATGAATTATGTTGTTGATTATGGAATATTACATTTTATAGCTGCACCTTTATTTTCAGTATTAACTGGAATACATAAAATGGTTAGTAATTGGGGTGTTTCAATTATTTTATTAACGGTGTTAATTAAGTTAATGTTTTATCCTTTATCAGCAGCTAGTTATCGTTCAATGGGGCAAATGAGAGAATTAGCGCCAAGATTACAGAGTATGAAAGAGAAATTTGGAGATGATAAGCAAAAAATGCAACAAGCTATGATGGAGCTTTATAAAACTGAAAAAATTAATCCTTTAGGTGGTTGTTTGCCAATATTAGTTCAAATCCCAGTTTTTATTGCTTTATATTGGGTGTTACTTGGATCAGTAGAGTTGCGAGGTGCAAGTTTTATGTGGTTATCTGACTTATCTAAACCGGATACTTTATTTGGAAACTTATGGTTCTTGCCAATCGGTCCCCTACCAATCCTCATGGCCGCTTCAATGTTTTTACAGACTAAATTAAATCCGAAGCCTACTGATCCTATGCAAGCCAGATTAATGATGATGATGCCTATAATATTTAGCTTCTTCTTCTTTTTCTTTCCGGCTGGTTTAGTTTTATATTGGTTAGTGAATAATATTTTATCTATTGCACAACAGTGGTATGTCAATAAAAAAATACATGCTGAGGCGTTAAAAAAGAAAGGCAATGCTTAACGCTACAAAAACGATAGCTGCGATATCAACAGCTCCTGGTGCTGGAGGCATCGGCGTAGTTCGTGTGTCAGGACCCCTTGCACTTAAAATTGGCCAACAAATATCAGGAAGTAATCTGATGCCTCGAATTGCAAACTTTCATAACTTTAAAGATTTAAATGGTTCTTTAATAGATCAAGGCTTAATTTTATTCTTTCCCGGCCCTAACTCTTTTACAGGGGACGATATTATTGAATTTCAATGTCATGGAGGGACAGTGGTTACTCAATCAATGTTAGATCTTTGCCTTAGACTGGGAGCAGTATTAGCTGAGCCTGGTGAATTTTCAAAGAGGGCCTACTTAAATAATAAGATTGATTTAGCTCAAGCAGAATCTATAGCAGATTTGATTAATGCTTCAACTATAGAAGCAGCACAAAGTGCAGCAAACTCTTTATCTGGTAAATTTTCTATAGAAATCAATAACTTATTAAAATATCTTATAGAACTTAGAATGTATGTCGAAGCATGTTTAGATTTCCCGGAAGAAGATATCGATTTTATTAGTGAAGGTAATGTTAAAGAAAAATTACAAAATTTAACAGAAACAATGGCTAAAATTATCAAGGCTGCCTCGCAAGGACAACTATTAAGAGATGGAATAAGTTTAGTATTAGTTGGTCAACCAAATGTTGGAAAATCTAGTTTGCTTAACCAATTGTCCGGAGAAAACAAAGCAATTGTTTCAGATATTCCTGGTACGACTAGAGATGCAATTATTAGTGATATCAACTTAAACGGAATTGTACTCAATGTAATTGATACAGCTGGATTGAGAGATACAGACGACCCTATAGAAAAATTTGGTATTGAAAAAACATGGTCATCTCTGGAAAAAGGTCATATTGCTTTATTTCTTGTTGATGCTAATGAGGGTATTACAGATTATGAAAAAAGTATTCTTAAACGTCTGCCAGATGAAATTAAACGTATGTGGGTTTTTAATAAAATTGATTTGATTAAAGGTAAACCCAAAATAGAGCAATTACACAACGATCAAATAGTTTATATGTCAGCTAAAACAGGAGATGGATTAGAGTTACTAAAAAAAGCAATTCTTAACGAAGTAGGTTTCAAGGAAAACTCAGAAGGAAGTGAAAGTAAATTTATCGCAAGGAAAAGGCATTTAGAAGCTTTAGAAAATGTTCATAAATCTTTACAAAGTGCTCAACTTAATATGGCTTCTGCAGAGCTGATAGCTGAAGAGCTTGCTATGGCTCAAAAATACTTATCTTCTATTACAGGTGAATTCTCTTCTGATGACCTATTAGGGGAGATATTTAGTCAGTTTTGTATAGGGAAATAATTGTTTCACGTGAAACAATATAAACTTATCAATATATTTAATATGTTTCACGTGAAACATATCAATATCATGACAAATAAAGTAAAATTTCAATTTTAAATATAAATTTAATTAAATATGAACTCTCCAAGTAAGTTCGACGTGATAGTAGTT
>CAZPCL010000028.1:0-10197 GCA_964585105.1 uncultured Methylobacillus sp. | reverse complement strand
TGTTGTGTCTTGCGAGCCAACAGTATTTATTTTTGGCTCACAGTAAATACCAGGTCGAACTCCTTCTACACCACATGCTTTACCAACAATTTTTTGAGCTAGTGTGAAGCCTTTTGTATTTGATGCGTCTTGAGGAACAATATTTATAAACTTATTTGAAGGCTTTAATTTTAATGAGGTTATAGCCTTTTCTGTAAGACCTTTACCAATAATTAAAGGAATTCTTCCTCCAGCCCTTAATTCATCAAGAATTGTCACAGGGTTTAGAGTAAAATTTGTAAGTTCATTCCCATATTCATCAGTAATGTTTTTTTCTTTAAGATTTATTTCAACAATATCTCCTGTATTCAATTTTGAAACATCGCATTCGATTGGTAAGGCTCCCGAGTCCTCAGCTGTATTAAAAAATATTGGAGCAATCTTTGTGCCCAAGATTATTCCGCCTGAATTTTTATTTGGTATATAATTTATTTTATCTCCAAAGTGCCATTGAAGAGAGTTAATAGCTGATTTTCGAGATGACCCAGTTCCGACAATATCACCCACAAAAGCTATTGGTAAGTTTTTTGATTTAAGCTTATCTATTGTCTTAAATATATTTGGAATTTTATTTATAAACATAGATTGAGCATGATACGGTATGTCTGCTCTTGACCATGCCTCTTGAGCTGGTGATAAATCATCTGTGTTTGTCTCACCATCCGCTTTAAAAATTATAACTTTAAGAGTCTCAGGTACAATGTTTTTTGATGTAAACCATTCAGCCTCAGCCCATAAGTTAAGTAGATTTGTTGCGTGGACATTACCATCTCTATGAAGCTTTTCTACATCATAAAATGCATCAAAAATAAGTATAATTTTCGATAAGGCTTTAACCGCTAGGGCGGCATTTTTAGTCTCTAGAAGTGCAATTAGAGATTGCACATTATATCCACCAAGCATTGTGCCCAAAAGATCAATTGCGAACTCATCACTAATATATGGGGATTGGGTATTATTATTAGCTATATCATTTAGAAAGCCAGCTTTTATAAATGCGGCTTTATCCACTCCAGCTGGAACTCTGTTTTTTAATAAATCAATAAGTAAGGGCGGATCTTCATTTGAATCTAATTTTAAAAGCTCTACTAGTGATGCAGTCTGAATTGCATTAAGAGGAAGTGCTGGTAATCCTTGATTTTGTCTTTCTTTTAAACTGGATAGATACAAATCTAACATTTAATTCCTTATTTCAATTTTTAATAACCATTTTAAAGTAAATAAATAGATTTCCCAAAGATTAAATAAATCTAACAGGTGCAAAAAAATAATTCATTTTTAATGTAAAATACACATACAAATTTAAAAGGTGGCTTATGATTTCTGTATTAACTGCAATTTCTCCAACAGATGGAAGATATTCGGTCCAAACTGAGCCTTTAAGAGCAATATTTAGTGAGTATGGGTTGATTCGCAATAGAGTTAAAGTCGAAATATTATGGTTAATTGCTCTTAGTAAGGATAAAGAAATAAAAGAAGTGCCGAAATTTTCTGCTAAGACTAATTCAAAATTAAACAACATTATTAAGAACTTTGATCAGAAAGATGCTGAGGCCATTAAAAAAATTGAAAAAGTTACCAACCATGATGTGAAAGCAGTTGAGTACTGGCTAAAAGATTCTCTAAAAAATGAAAAAGAAATAGTAACAATTAGTGAATTTATTCATTTTGCTTGTACTTCAGAAGATATAAATAATCTTGCTTATGCACTAATGATAAAAGAGGGTCTTAACGAGACTATTATTCCAGCTATAGAATCTATTTTAAAAAGTACAACTATATATTCGACTAAGTTTTCAGAAATATCAATGTTAGCAAAAACTCATGGTCAAACAGCAAGTCCAACAACGATGGGTAAAGAGTTTTCTAATTTCTCATTTAGACTTAAAAGACAAATTCTACAGTTAAAAAAGCAAGAAATTTTAGGTAAAATTAATGGTGCTGTTGGAAATTTTAATGCTCATATTTCTGCCTACCCAAAAAAAAACTGGCAAAAATTTTCAAAAGAATTTATTTCGTCAATAGGTCTTGTATACAACCCTTACACAACTCAAATAGAGCCGCATGATTTCATGGCGGAATTATTTCAAACTATTGCTAGGGTGAATATAATTCTTATTGATTTTAATCGGGATATTTGGACTTATATTTCTGCCGGATATTTTAAACAAAAAACAATTAAGAATGAAGTTGGTTCCTCTACGATGCCTCACAAGGTTAACCCTATTGACTTTGAGAACTCGGAGGGTAATTTGGGCATGTCTAATGCATTACTTCATCATTTTTCTGAAAAACTTCCTATCTCAAGACTTCAAAGAGATTTAACTGATTCAACAGTGCTTAGAAATATAGGTTTAGCTTTTAGTTTTAGTTTGATAGCATATAAATCTTGCCTCAAAGGACTTACAAAGCTTCAAATAAATAAAGTTAGAATAAATCAAGATCTTGATCAAGCATGGGAAGTTCTAGCAGAACCGATTCAAACTGTTATGAGAAAGAATGGAATAAAGAATCCATATGAAAAACTAAAAGACTTGACTAGAGGAAATCAACATATAAATAAAGAATCTTTACACTCTTTTATAAAAATTCTTAAGCTACCTCTAGAAGATAAAAATTACCTTCTAAAACTAACCCCTCATAATTACATTGGGAAAGCTATATTACTAGCAAAAAAAGTTTAAATGAATGAAATATTAGTTCTATATTATTCAAAAAGTGGCTCAGTAAAAGAAATGGCATCGTTTATAGCTAGAGGTATTAACTCAGTAGCTGGTGCTCAAGCTAAAATAAGAACTGTTCCAGAAATATTCCCAGAAACTACAAAACAAAAACCTTCAATTCCTGAAACTGGCTCATTATATGTTACGTTAGACGATTTAGAAACTTGTTCGGGCTTAGCTCTTGGAAGTCCAACCCGTTTTGGAAATATGGCTGCACCACTAAAATATTTTATTGAAACAACAACTCCATTGTGGCTTAAAGGTTCTCTTGAGAATAAGCCAGCTTGTGTATTCACATCAACAAGCTCTATTCATGGTGGCAATGAATCTACACTTTTAAGCATGCAAATCCCTTTACTTCACATGGGAATGATTTTAATTGGGCTGCCTTATTCTTTGCCTGAGTTACGCACAACAACGACCGGTGGAACTCCCTACGGGGCAAGTCACGTTGGTATCGATGAAAATTCATATTCCCTATCTGAAGATGAAAAAAAACTATGTATTTCACAAGGTGTAAGATTGGCAAAACTTAGCTTAAAACTTAAATGATAAATATTCTTTTTTTTATGGCTAGTTTGAGTTTAATTGGTTTAATTATATTAAACTTGTTATGGGAAATATTTTTTTATCCACTCAAAGCTCAGGGATCACTGATGGTTATTAAATCAGCTGTCCTTTTAATACCTTTATTTGGAATTTTAAAAAAGAATAGATACACTTACCAGTGGTCAAGTATGTTTATACTACTTTTCTTTATTGAAGGCGTAGTTCGATTTTATAGTGAAAGTGGTGTATCTAAATCTATAGCCCTTTATCAAATTATTTTATCTTTTGTATTCTTTATGTCTACAATGTTTTTCTGTAAGGTAACAAAAAAATTATGAAGATATTAGTTTCAAACGATGACGGTTATCAAGCGGCTGGTATTAAGTCTTTAATAATAGAATTGAAAAAAATTTCTGATGTAATAGTTGTTGCGCCAGACAGAAATAGAAGTGGCTCAAGTAGCTCTCTAACCCTGGATAAAGCTGTTAAAGTTAGTAAACTGAGTAATAACTTTTATTACACTGAGGGAACACCTACCGACTGTGTTCATATAGCGCTCACCGGATTAATAGATTTTATTCCTGATTTAGTTGTATCAGGTATTAATCATGGGCCGAATATGGGGGACGATACTATTTATTCAGGAACGGTTGCTGCAGCAATGGAAGGTTATCTTTTAAATATTCCATCTTTTGCTGTATCAATGGGTAATGATAATCCTAAAAATTTTAATACAGCTGCAAAGGTAACTGTTGATCTAATTAACCTATATAATAAAAAAAAGCTTAGCCCTACATTGTTAAATATTAATATTCCAGATCTACCTTATGATGATCTAAAGGGAATAGAGATTACAAGACTTGGGAAAAGGTATACAGCTGAACCTGCAATTAAGGGCGAAGAAAAAGATGGTGAAACTTTTTATCATATAGGGGCTGCAGGAAAACCAAATGAAAATGGGCCTGGGACAGACTTTAATTCAATTAAAAATAATATGGTATCAATTACACCTATTCATAGTGACTTAACTGACCATCAAAGAATAAAAAATATAGAGGAATGGTTAAAAAAATAAATGCATAAGATACTTTTTATATTTATATCACTTTTCTTAGCTAGTTGTGCCTCTAAATTCCCTGCTCCAGTGGATGGAGAAAAACCAAAAAATAAAGCTGCTAGTAGAGAGTGTCCAGATGTGTACAAAGTTAAAAAAGGTGAAACTATATTTAGTATAGCCTTAAAATGTGGCTTTGATTATAAGAGATTAGCTTTGTCTAATGGGTTAAAAAAACCTTATTTTGTGAAGCCTGGAGATCAGATAAGGTTTGATATTTATCGTAAAAGCAAAGTGAAGTCGTCTGATGATCAAAATGAACAAAGTTCAACAAATACTATTCCCTTTGAGGAAGATACAATAATTGAAGATAATATATTTTCTAGTGAAGAAATTGATGAACAAGACTTAAGTGTTGATTTTCAATTTGGTGAGCCTATACAAATTGATCAGCCAAAAGTTATTCATGAAAAATACTCAAGTAAATCTATTAAGAAATCAAAAAAACTCTCAGCTCTAAAAGAAAAAAATCAAAAAAACTGGGATTGGCCAACAGACGGTGAATTAACTTCCTCCTTTAACCATGCTGCAGATAAAAAAGGAATCGAAATACTAGGTTTAGAAGGTCAAGAAATTAGATCAGTTACAAAAGGGAAAGTAATCTATGTTGGTGAAGATCTGGCAGGATACGGAAAGTTAACAATTATCAAACATGATAAAAATATTCTAAGTGTTTATGGAAATCAACAGTCAATACTTGTAATTGAAGGTCAAACTGTTCAAGCAGGACAATCAATAGGCACGATGGGTAAAAGCGAAACTGAAGAAGTTAAACTTTTATTTGAAATAAGAAAAGATGGTGAATCAATTGATCCTATTAAGTTCCTAAAAAAACTATCTTAGTTAGTTTTTTTATCTTCATCTTTCAAAAAACTTGTTACCTCTTTCATATCGAAGTCTCGAGCCCATTCAATCATCTTATCTAAAGCTGGCGCCCCAATCTCGCCATGTTGAGCATGAATTGCAGCGCGTTCTCTAATAATTAAGACTGCAGGAATTACTTCAACCTGAAAATAATCAGAAATAACCTTATCCTTGTCTATATCGACCATTCCAAAAATAATGTCTTTATTTTTTTTTGCTGCAGCTTCTAATATTGGAGTAAATTCAAGGCATGGCTTACATGAAGCATTCCAGAAATCTACTATGACGAATTCATTTTCTTCAATTGTTTTTTTAAAATTACTTTCTGTTAATGTAACTAAATTAGTCATAATTGTCCTATTTCCATTCATTAATAAAATAAATATCCTTAAGTGGCTTTCTTGAGCGCACTTGAGTTTCTTTCTGTTTCTGAGCATGGCTTAACTTAGATTCATCTAGGTGTTTTCCTACAGCCATACATGCAAGGATATCAAATTCTGAAGGAATATTTGATAAATTTCTTATTTTTTCTTGATCAAACCCCCCCATTTGGTGAGCTGCTAAACCGATACTAACTGCCTGCAAACAGATATTTTCTGAAGCTGCCCCAGTATCGTATTGCGACCAGCTATTTGGTTTGCCATTATGATTAAAGTTTTTATTTGCGCAAACAACGATTAAAATTGATGCGTCCATTGCCCAATTTTGATTTCCGATGGATAAGCAATTTAATACGCTTGTCCATCCTGTTGCATCTTCTTTTTTAAACAACACATATTGCCAGGGTTGATCTCCATAACAAGATGGCGCCCACCTTGCTGCCTCAAATAAAGACTTAATTGAATCTTCGTTAATTACATGACTTGAATCAAAAGCACGAGGGCTCCACCTTTCAGCAATTATATTATTTATAGACACTTCAGTATTAGCTTTTTTTTTCATTACAAAACATATCCTACAAAGTGAAGTTTATTTAGCGCAAGTTTAGCTGAAAACTGTTGATATTAAAACAGTATTCAGTCCAAAATAATCATTATAATAACTGTGATCTTATTATTTTTAAATTTAAATTATTTTCTGGCATGCAAAATGACTGATAAAAAAATACATAAATTCTTTATGGGTGAAGCATTAAAACAAGCACAATTATCTTTAAAAGCTAATGAAGTGCCGGTTGGCGCAATCTTAGTTTGTCAAAATAAAATCATTGCTAATGCTCATAACCTATCAATTACCAAAAATGACCCATGTGCTCACGCGGAAATCTTAGTCATAAGGGCTGCTGGAAAATACCTTAATAACTATAGACTGCTCGATTGTTCTTTATATGTAACACTCGAGCCATGCGTTATGTGCCTTGGTGCTATATTTCATGCACGTATCAGTAATTTATACTTCGGAGCTTATGATTATAAAACAGGAGCTTGTGAAAGCGCAATAAACCTAACGAATAACAAAAATTTAAATCATCATTGTACAATTCAAGGTGGAATCTTAGAAAAAGAATCTAAAGCAACTCTTCAGGAATTTTTTAAAAATAAAAGGCAAAAAAAACCGTGAAATAAATCACGGTTTTTTAAAGCTAAATAATGCTAATCTCTGTTTCCCATTAAAGCCATAAGAATATGAAGTAAATGAACAAATAAATTATAAATATTTAGATACAAAGCTAAAGTAGCCATAATATAGTTTGTTTCACCGCCTCTTACAATTCTGTTAACGTCATAAAGAATGAAGCCTGAAAAAATCATAACTGCTATTCCAGAAATTGCCAATGACATTGCAGGTATTTGAGTAAACATATTTACAAGCATTGCCAAAATTAAAAGAATTAGACCAATCATTAGGAATTTTCCCATAAATGAAAAGTCTCTTTTAGTTGTAGCTGCAATACTAGATAAAACTAAGAAAATAGATGCTGTCCCACCCGCGGCTAATCCTACAATTTGTCCACCATTACTTAAACTGAACGCGACTTGTAAAATTGGTCCGAGCATTAAACCCATTAAGAATGTTAGGCCTAAAAGAAAAACTACGCCGAGACTACTATTTCGATTAGCTCTAATAAGATAGAACATTCCAAACATTGCTCCTAGAGTAAGTATAAAAAATAACATTGGGCTTTGAGCAGCAAAGCCAAAATTCATTGTCATTCCAATTAAAGCTCCTATTACTGTTGGAATTAATGAAAACCCTAACAACGCATAAGTGTTTCTTAAAACCTTATTGCTTGCTAATACTGATTGCGACTGAGCCGCAACATTAAAATTATTTTGCATGGTAGTTTAAAATCCTCATAAAGTTAATAATACAACTATAGGATAAGGCTTATAGCTCTAAAGTTCAAGAAAATTTAAACTCTAAATTTATTTTTTTAAATATTTGCAATAACCAACTGAGCTTCTTCAAAGCTATAGTCACAATATTTTAATTTTTTCCCAAGTTCAATTTCTTTATTTAATTTCAGAGATTCAAGTCTTCTTAAAGATTCTTCTATTGGCTTCCATTCCAAATCACCAAGCAACTCATCTACTTCCTTTGGTGAATTACAAAAAAGCACCATATCACACCCAGCAATAAATGCTCTTTTAACTCTTAATGAAATATTTCCTTCAGAATCTTGGGCAGCCCTCATACTCATATCATCGCTGAGAATTGCTCCCTCAAATTTCAATCTTTTCCTTAATTGATCTTGAAGCCAGAAATATGAAAGTCCTGCCGAGTCTTGATCACATGATGAGTAGACTACATGTGATGGCATGATAGCTCTAATCCCATTTTTAATAAGCCTCTCGAAAGTAAGCATATCATTATTCTGAATAGTTTCTAATGACCGATTATCTGTTGCTGTTTCTAAATGAGTGTCTGCTTTAATAAACCCATGACCAGGAAAATGCTTGCCAACAGACTGCATACCGCCAAAATTTAAGCCCTCAACAAGAGAACTTGCTAGCTCACTAATAACTTGAACATTTTGATGGAAAGCTCTATCTCCAATAATGGAGCTATTTCCATAATCAACATCTAAAACCGGCGTAAAGCTAAAGTCAATATCAATTTCTGCTAATTCATTTGCAATTACCCAACCAGTTAACTTAGCAATTATATTAGCTTGATGCTTATCTTCCTGATAAATTAAACCGATATTATTCATCTTTGGGATATTGGTAAATTCATCTTTAAATCTTTGAACACGCCCACCTTCATGATCAACTGCTATAAGAAGATTTTTCTTTAATTTACGAATAGAAATAATCAGCTTCTTAAGTTGAACTTTATTTTTAAAATTTCTTGTAAATAATATTATTCCACCAACTAATGGATGCTTAATCCTTTTTATATCAGCATCAATTAATTCTAATCCTTCAATATCAATCATTAAGCAAGTCATTATTTAAGCCCTTTAATTTTTTAAAGTAAACGGATTAAAGTTAGTTTTTGTATCATAAAAATCAATCTGTTCCTTGGTCTTTAAAAATTTTATAATTTTATAAGTAATTGGAGTAAAGACTACCTCAACCCCTGTTTTAGCTAGAAATTGCGCAACTACTACCAACATTAACATTTCATTTGGAATGATGCCGGAATTATAAAAAGCCAAAGGATAAAATAAAATTGAATCGACACCTTCCCCAATAATTGTTGAACCAATAGTTCTAGTCCATAATTTTTTTCCTTTTGTTAATATTTTCATTTTAGCCATAACAAAAGAATTAGCGAATTCACCTGCTGCAAAAGCAACGAGACCAGCTAGGGCAACTCGCCATGCAGAACCAAATGCAATTTCGTATACTTCTTGATTTTTCCAAAAAGGTGCTGGTGGTAATACAACAACTACCCACGCCATAAATGAAGCAAAAGCTAAACCTGCAAATCCTGTCCATATTACCCTTCTTGAAGCAGCATAACCGTATACCTCAGTCAAAATATCTCCAAAAATAAAAGCTATCGGGAAAAATAAAACGCCAGCACCAAATGTAATGACACCAAAAAAAGGAACATCTAATTGAGAAATTTTAGCTGGCCCAATGATGTTAGCTGTAATTAATACTGTTACAAAAGCTGCCATAACTAAGTCATAGTATTTATAATTATTAGTCTTCATTATTTTTAATATTCCATTTTTGGTTTAAATAATCTCCAAAAAAATTAACACAATATACTAACGACATAATACTTAACCCTACAAATAATGCGTAATGAGGTGAAACCAATAAAAATCTTACACTATCTCTCATCATACCTCCCCATGAAGCCATTGGCGCCTGCAACCCTAGGCCAATAAATGAAAGGCTGGCTTCTGCAATAATTAGACCAGCAATAGCGTATGTAGCTTCAACTATTATAGGTGTTCTTATTGAGGGTAAAATATGTTTAATTATTATATTAGTATGTGAGCTTCCCATAAGCTCAGAAGCTCTAACAAAATCTAAATTTTTAACTAGTGCAGTTTGCGCTCTTGCAAGCCTCGCATAACCAACCCAACCACCAATAGATAATGCAAAAATTAAATTAAATTTTCCAGGGCTCAATATTGCGGCAAAAGCTATCGCAAGTAATATTCCAGGAAAAGCCATAAATAATGTAGTTATATATCTTATTAATTGGTCTAGTTTTCCACCAAAATAACCTGAGATAACCCCAATTAATATACCAAAAAAACTTGATATAGCTGTGACTATAAATATTATTTCGAAAGAATTTAGAAAGCCATCGATAAGGCGATAAAATATATCTCTTCCATAATCATCCCTACCGAGCCACGATGTATAACTTGGCCCAATTAAAATTTCATCAAATACCATCTGATTGGAATCAAATCCAGAAAATAGTTTTATTACTATTCCAATAGTCCAGAAAAAGAAAACAAATAAAACTATTTTTTTCAAATTTAAGTATCCCTCATTC
>CAZPCL010000027.1:0-10422 GCA_964585105.1 uncultured Methylobacillus sp. | reverse complement strand
AGAAAGAAGGACGTATCTATTTCTGATACATGTTCCACAGGAAACAACCACTGTCTTGATATCTAAATAGTTTAATGTATTAGCGACTCTGTGGAATTGAACTCTATTATCTGATGTTATCTCTTGACCCTTGTCATGGTCTCCAGATGAAGTTTGCGGATACCCGCAACACAGATATCCCGGAGGTAAAACAGTAATTGCACCGACTTCATAAAGCATAGCTTGTGTAGCTAAGCCAACTTGTGAAAATAAGCGCTCTGAACCACAACCAGGAAAATAAAATACAGCTTCAGAGTTATCATCAATTCGATCTATATTCCTAATTACTGGAATTATCTTATCATCTTCTATTCCAAGAAGTCCTCTAGATGTTTTAGTCGGCATATCTTTTGGCATTGGTCTATTCATAAAATGAATAACTTGTGTAGTTATTGAAGCCTTCCCTACAGTCGGTGTTGGTGATTTCTTTGGGTAATCAACCAGTCCAACCTTCTTGAATATAGAATGACCCCATCTCTGAATTTTATAACCGACATCAACCATCAATTTCCTCATTATCTTAATTGTGATTGGGTCTTTCATATTTAAATAGCTCATAGCCATAAAAGTACCGGCATTAAAGTTTTTCTTTCCCTGCTCTCTTAAAAAGTTTCTCATAGCAATTGAAACATCACCATAATCAATATCTACAGGACAAGGTGCAAGGCATTTATGACAAACGGTGCAATGATCAGCAACATCATTGAACTCATCAAAATGTTTAAATGAAATACCTCTTCTTGTTTGCTCTTCATAAAGAAAGGCCTCTATTAATAGTGAAGTTGCTAAAATTTTATTTCTTGGGCTATAAAGCAAATTTGCTCTAGGAACATGGGTTGTGCAAACTGGCTTACATTTGCCACACCTTAAACAATCACTAATGGAATCTGCAATTTCACCAATAGCAGATTCCTCCATAATGATTGATTCTTGCTCAAGTAATCCGAAGCTTGGTGTGTAAGCATTTGCCAACCCAGACCCAGGCATCAATTTCCCCTTATTGAAATGACCGTTCGGATCGACTTGTGCCTTATAGTTTGCAAATGTATTAATTGTTGATTTGTCAATAAACTCCATTTTGGTAATACCGATACCATGTTCGCCAGAAATAACTCCATCAAGACTTTTAGCCAAACTCATAACCCGGGCTACTGCTCGATTAGCATCTTGCATCATTTCATAGTCATCTGAATTAACTGGAATATTACTATGAACATTTCCGTCACCAGCATGCATATGTAATGCAATAAAAACACGAGACTTTAAAACTTCTTGATGGATATCATTTATTTTTTTTAAAATTAATTGGAAATCGCGACCAGAAAATATCTCATTTAATGGTTCTTTTAATTCTAACTTCCATGAAATTCTAATTTCATGAGACTGAATTACTTCAAGCAAGGTTTCATTACTATCTTTTACCTCTTGAATACTTTCATCAAGCATACTGACTGAGGTATCAAGGTTCGCAAGAAAATAAACCCACCTACTCTTTATTTTCTTTAGTAGCGAAAAAGCTAAAGTTTTTTTATTATCCAATAATTGCTTATCAATTGAATCAGTACTTACTGAAGATTTTTCTATAAACTGTTCAAGCTCATATATAAGTTTTAATTTGTTATTAATCGACAGCTCGATATTAATTCTTTCTATCCCATTCGAGTAGTCCGCTAAATTAGGAAGTGGAATAACAACATCTTCATTGATTTTAAATGCATTTGTATGCTTTGCGATTGCAGCAGTTCTAGCTCTATCAAGCCAAAACTTTTTTCGAGCATCAGGGGATACAGCGATAAAACCTTCGCCATCTTTTATATTTGATATTCGAACCACCTGGGATGCTGTTTGTCCCACTGTATCTTCATTATCACTAGCAATATCTGCAATTAGGACCATCTTGGGTCGCATAGTTCGTGTTGACTTTGTACTATAGCCAACTGCTTTAACATATCTTTCATCTAAGTGCTCAAGTCCTGCAAGAAGAACTCCATCTAGATCATCTATGTAATTTTTAATCTCAACAATTGTCGGCACTGCTTCAGAAACTTTTCCAAAAAACTCGAGACAAATAGTTCTAATGTGTTCAGGCATTTTATGAAGAATAAATGTAGCAGAAGTGATAAGGCCATCGCAACCTTCCTTTTGTATTCCCGGTAATCCACTCAGAAATTTATCTGTCACATCCTTACCTAAACCAATTTTTCTAAAGCTTGCACCAGGAATCTCTAAAATCTCTACTTCCCTTTCAGCTAGTTTTCCATCGCTTAAAAATCTACTGACCTTAAAGCGTGCTGTTTCAACATCATGAATCTTGCCCAAATTATGGTCCAGTCTTTCAACTTCCACCCAGTTAGCGTCTGGATCAACCATTTTCCAGGAGGCTAAATTATCTATAGCTGTCCCCCACAAAACTGCTTTTTTACCACCAGCGTTCATAGCAACGTTGCCTCCTATACAGCATGCATCTGCAGATGTAGGATCAGTAGCAAATTCTAATTTAGCATTTGAAGCTAAATCCATTGCTCTTCTTGTTACTACGCCAGCTCCACAACTTATTGTTGGGGTAGGTTTACTCAAGCCTGGTAAATTTTTATATTCTATTGAGCTAATATTATCTAATTTTTCAGTATTAATTACAGCAGATAACGGTGTTAATGGAATTGCTCCTCCCGTATATCCAGTACCTCCTCCTCTTGGTATAATTGTTAACTCTAAAGCTATACACTCTTTCACTAAATCAGAAATTTCTTCTTCTGTATCTGGGTTGATTACAACAAAAGGGTATTCAACCCTCCAGTCTGTAGCATCGGTAACATGCGACACTCTTGCAAGGCCATCGAATTGGACATTATGTTTCTTGGTGTGTCGCTTTAAACGAGATAGCACTCGTTTTCTTAGCTTCTTTATTTTCTTAAATTCAGATTCGAATGAATTAATTGCAGATAGTGCAGCAGTTGTTAGTTGAGCAACTTTCATATTACCAAAACTTCTATCTTCTATTGAGCGGACACGATGAAGCATTGCCTGAATAAGCATCTTAAGTCTTTTGGGGTTCTCTAAAAGATCATCTTGTAGGTATGGATTTCTATTAACCACCCAAAGATCACCTAAAACTTCAAATAACATCTTAGCTGAATGACCGGTTTTTCTTTCTACCCGTAATTCCTCTAAAATCATCCAAATATCATCGCCAAGAAAGCGAAGTACTATCTCTTTGTCAGAAAATGATGTGTAATTATAAGGGATTTCGCGCAAACGTGAAGAAAAATGAGATTGGGCTCGAGTGAGATTTGAAAGTATAGGTGCGTTCATTTTTTTTTACTACTTATCTATTAGGGTTATTGTACATTTTATGAGAAAATTTATCACAATTATTAAGAACATTTTTTATAGGTAAAGTTTCATGCTTTGGATAAAAGCCTTTCATATTATTTTTATGGTTACTTGGTTTGCCGGTTTGTTCTATCTGCCTAGACTATTTGTTTACCATGCAATGTCAAAAGATAAAATTAGTCATGAAAGGTTTATCGTTATGGAGAGAAAGTTATTTTATGGGATTATGACTCCGGGTGCTTTAATTACAATTTTTCTAGGGATGTGGTTATGGCTTGGATATAGTTACAGTGGTGTATGGATTTACTTAAAATTATTTTGTGTTATTCTGCTCACTCTTTATCATATAGTTTGTTTTAAATATTTGATTGATTTTAAACTTAAAAAAAATAAACATTCTCATGTCTTTTACCGATGGTTTAACGAGGTGCCTGTAATTCTTTTATTTGCAATAGTTATTTTAGTTGTGGTGAAACCTTAATGAGCAATATATTAGTTTGTGGATCCATGGCATATGACTCAATTATGGTATTTAATGATTATTTTAAAAATCACATACTACCCGACCAAATTCATAAACTAAGTGTGTCATTTTATGTTCCAGAGTTGAAAAAAAACTTTGGTGGAACTGCTGGGAATATTGCATACAATCTGTCACTTCTTAAGACGCCATCTTTAATTATGGCAACTGTTGGGGAAGATTTTCAGCCCTACGTTGAACGCTTAAGTAAATATGAAATTATTCAGGATTATATAAAAAAAATTCCTGGTACTCATACTGCTCAAGCTTATATTACAACTGACTTAGATGATAATCAAATTACAGCCTTCCACCCTGGAGCAATGACTCAATCCCATCAAAATAGTATTTCATTAATGACTGAAGATGTAGGTCTTGCAATAATTGCACCTGCTGGTAAAGATGGAATGATTCAACATGCAAGGGAATGTAACGAAAAAAATATTCCATTTATGTTTGATCCCGGACAAGGGCTTCCAATGTTTGACAAAGATGAATTGATGAACTTTATAAAGCAAGCCCATTATATTGCTTTAAATGACTATGAATTACAGCTTTTACTTGATAAAACTGGCTTAACTATTCCAAAATTAGCTTCGTCTGTAACTGCCTTAATAATTACAAAAGGGTCTAAAGGATCTTCTATTTACTCTAATGAGGAAGAATTTGTTATCGATCCAATAACGATTAAAAATCCAATAGACCCTACAGGTTGTGGGGATGCTTACAGATCAGGTTTAATATATGGAATTATGAATAAATACGACTGGGCTCAAACAGGCCACCTTGCTTCTGTTATGGGTGCAATAAAAATAAAATCTCAAGGTGGTCAGAATCACACTGCTTCAATATCTGAAATTGAAAGTCTTTTTGGTAAGTCTTTATAATAAATCTCTGGGATCAGCTGAAACTGAGATAACTTTTTTATCTGAAAAGCTGTAGGCGCTAAGTTTTTTTCCCCACACGCAGCCAGAATCTAATGTAATACCTTTTTCATAAGACTGGACGCCAATTGCAGACCAATGTCCTGATAAAATAAATTCTTTTCTTACCTCAGAGGGAAAAAGAAACCAAGGCATAAGATTAGGAGGGATTTTATCTAACCCTTGTTTGAAAGAAAAATCGATGGCTCCATCTTGATTTAAAACACGCATCCGGGTCATAGTATTAATTGCAAACCTTAAACGATCCTGTTTTTTATTATCTTCATTCCATATTACTGGTTGATTTCCATACATTTCTTTTAGAAAAATTTTCGGATTTTTGTTTAACTCAATTGATACCTCACTTGATAAAGTCTTTGTTAACTCTGTTGACCATGAAGGTGCGACACCGGCGTGGACCATTAAATACTCATCATTACCATATGCCAATGGGATTGATAATAACCAATCAATATATTTTGATAGGTTTTTATGCTGGAGAATAGGCTGGATTGTGTCTTGCGCTGAAATTGCTTTGACCTGAAACGCAACAGCTAGAAAATGAAGATCATGATTACCTAAGACAATTTTAATATTACCTTGGTGCTTGAAGCACCAATCAAGAACCTCTAGAGAGCCTTTACCACGGTTAACTATATCTCCAACAAGCCAGATTTCATCCTCTTTTATATTAAAATTTAGGGTGCTTAATAAAGACTGGAATGAGAAAAAACAACCCTGAAGATCACCTATAGCATAAGCTGACATCTATATATTTATAACTTTCCTCCAGATGCATTCGCCATACTAATAACTGCTGCAGAAACTTCTGCATCAGTAAGTTTTGCATTCCCACCTTTAGCTGGCATCATTCTTATACCTTTAATGGCATTATTAACAAGCATCTCTTTACCCTGAGCAATTCTTGGCGCCCATTGGCCAGCATCTCCAATTTTTGGTGCCCCCATTAGCCCACCTGCATGACACATCGCACAATTAGCTTTTATTATTGCATCGGCAGATATTGAGCTTTCAGCTACAGAACTAACCTTAGGCGCTGCTTCAGGTTCCCCATCAATCGCGACTTTGGCAACCGGTGCTATATTAACTGTTGAACTATTTTTAACAATTTTTACTTCTTCTGGCTGACTAAAGTCATATTTGGTTGTAGCAGCAACAATAATAACTATCGCTCCAACAAAACTCCCGATAACAACCGAAATTGTTTGTAAAACTTCTTTAAATTCTCTTTTCTGACTCATAAATCTTCCTTCTTAAAATTTAAATAAAAATAAATTTAAAATAATGATCAATTAAAAATCCAGTGAATATTAGACCAAGGTACAGGATAGAATATCTAAATATTTTCATTGATAGTTTATCAGAATAATTCCTGTAGAGCATCACTACATAGTAAAGAAATACAGCATTTAATATAGTCGCAAAGAACAAATAAATAAGCCCTGTCATCCCTATACTAAATGGCATCATAGTAACAATAACTAATATTATTGTGTAAAGAACTATATGGAGTAGCGTAAACTTTTCTCCATGCGTTACTGGAAGCATAGGCATATCTACTTTGGCATACTCTTCGCGGCGATATAATGCTAAAGCCCAGAAATGAGGGGGTGTCCAACAAAAAATAATTAAGAATAAAATCCATGCCTCAGGTGATAAAGCATTATTCACTGCTGCCCAGCCCAAAACTGGTGGCATAGCCCCAGAGGCACCTCCAATTACTATATTCATAGGTGTAGCAGGTTTAAGGAAAATTGTATAGATTACTGCGTAGGCAAAGAATGTTAGGGCAGTAAGCCACATTGTTAAGAAATTTACAAAGTAAAAAAGTATGAATAATCCTAATCCACCCAGCACAGATGCAAAGAACATAGTTTCTTGTTGGGAAACTTTACCCATTGGTAGTGGCCTTCCTCGAGTTCTAGCCATTCTTGCATCAATCTTTTCTTCAATTAAACAGTTGAATGCGGCTGCAGCTCCAGAGACAAAACCAATTCCAATAATAGCACTAATTAGTAAGTCTATTGGCACCATTCCTGGGGTGGCTAGAAACATCCCAATAACAGCTGTAAAAACTATTAAAGCATTTACTCGTGGCTTGCAGAGGGCAAAAAAAGATTTTAAGTTTTCTGCTGAACAGTAACTCTTAATAGGTATAGTTTTTATCATATTGCGGTGTAATTCTTGAATTAATAATTGTTACTATTATAACTAATAATGCAGCTCCAAGGTTGTGAAGAGTGGCTAAAAATAATGGCAAATATAATACCAAGTTAGCGATACCGATTACAATTTGAAAAAATAAAACTAAAAGCATAAGGTTGCGATAAAATCTAGTGGATGGGTAGCTTCTAAGTAAATAAGCCATATAAATAAAATAGGCTGTTAACACAATGGCTCCAACTCTATGGACCCATTGAATTGCTTGAAGTGCTTGAATTGATAAACCTTCTCCTGATTGAGTCATTCCAAGCTCTCGAAAAATACTAAATCCATTCTTGAAGTCCATTTCTGGAACAAGTGAACCATGGCAGGTTGGAAAATCTGTACATGCTAATGCCGCGTAATTGGTACTTGTCCATCCACCAAGTAGAATTTGAATAAATAACAAAACAAAACTAAATCGTACATAAAATTTAATTCCTGGGTTAATAATAATAATATTACTAACGGCACCTAAATGACGATGTGATAGATAGGTTAATAAAGCTAATGTGGTCATTCCACCCATTAAATGAGCGGTAACGATAACTGGCTTTAAAAGCTCAGTTACAGTCCACATCCCCAAAGCAGATTGAAAAATAATTAAAGATAATATGCCAAAAGGTAGAATAAGTTTAACTTTAAGATCCTTCCGAATTTTGTAGCTAAAAATTGCAATCGATAAAACTGCTAACCCAAGAATTCCTGCTAAATATCTATGAATCATCTCAATCCATGCTTTATCGACCTCGATAATACTTTCTGGATACAATTTCTGAGCATCTAAAATTGCTATTTCACTTTCTGGGACTGTAAGTGTCCCATAGCAACCTGGCCAATCAGGGCAACCAAGGCCTGCATCAGATAGTCTTACAAATGCACCAAAAACTACAACACAAAGTGTTAAAATTGATGCAGATAAAATTAAACGTCTAAACCAATTCAATTAATAAGTGTCCTATAGAAGATTATTAAATAATGTAGAATACATTTTAATCAATTTATAACAATCTTGACATTAAAAATAATGTCAAGATCAATTTAAGTATGAATAAAAATATTATTATTTCTTTAACTTGCTTACTCATATTAATGACTAGTATTGTTGTAATAAGTTTCCATAAAGAAACTGTAAATAATCTTGAAATGATCACTATTGAAGGCGAGAAAATAACCTCAAAAGATCTTCTAGGTAAGGTCATATTAATAAACTTTTGGGCTACTGACTGCTCTGGATGTATCGCTGAAATGCCAGACTTAATCAAAACATTTAATACGTATAAAAATAAAAATTTTCAACTCATTGCTGTATCAATGTACTATGATCCTCCGAACAGAGTAGTGAGTTTTTCAAAAAAAAATAATCTACCATTTCCAGTAGTCCTCGATCTTGAGAAAAAAATTATGTCTGAATTTAATGGTGTTTCACTTACGCCAACCTCATTCCTTATTAACCATAAGGGTGAAATTATTAATAAAATAATAGGTGAGATTGATTTTAGTGAATTTAATGAATTGCTAGAAAAAACAATTAAAAAATCTATTTCGAATTCTTAATAAGTCTTTCAATGTCTTTTATGATTCCTTTTGGTTTAAAATCCCGAGAATATTTCATCATTAAAAATCCATATGGATCTATTAAATAAACTGAGCCTGGGTTAGCTAAATCAAAATTTTTAAATTTTTCAAACAAAATTGAATGACCTGTAAAAGTTTTATCAATAAATTTTTGTCCGGAATATGGCTCACTAAATTCATCAATATTATTTTGGTTATTAAAAATTACTAGTCTATCAACTTTATCTCTATCCTCCCCTAAAGCTAATCTGATCTGTCTCAATTGATACAGCCTTTGCTTACAAAGCTCACCACATTGTCCTTTCTGGATAAACACTAAAGTCCATTTTTCACTTATTAAAACTTTCTCCATTGTTTTAATTTCAGCTGCTTCTATTTTCCCAATAGTGATAAGTGGCTCAATCAACTCTCCATTCTGAACTCCTTTCGAGTTTGTCATAAAGTCAGAATAGAAAACTAAATACCAAGAAATAATGATGGGTATAAAGAAGAAGAGTGAAATCCCAATTAAAGTAATTTGGCCCTTATTTTTTTGGTTTAATTGCATTTTTTCTCCTAACTCCAATCTTTATAAAAATAATTAATAAAGTGAAAGCAAACGCGAACCACTGAAAAGCATAACCATAATTTTTTTCAGACCCGGGTGCTGGAAGCTTAAATGTACTATAGTTTCCTTTATCAATCAGAGGGTCTAGATAAATCATATACGGTAATAAATTGAATGTTAAAAAATGTCTAAGCTCATCAATCTCTAATTTTTGCATTCTAAAAACTGATGAATTTAATGTCTCAATATTTTCCTGCCCTAAACTTATTCCACCAGTCGGGAATTTAGCAATATGTCCCTTAATGACAATATCACCTTCAATACTCTGAATATTTGGTATCAAATCTCGCCTTACAAGATTAGGTTGCCAACCTCGGTTTATTAAAACAATATATTGACTATCCTTGATCTTAAATGGGGTTAACACATTAAAGCCAGCAATTTTATTTAAAATCTGATTATCTAAAATTATGCTTTTTTTATTTAAAAATGAACCATTTACCATAGTCCGTCTCCATAACAGTAATTCCTCATTCTGTATTGACTGTTCTTTATTGAGATCTATTGAGCTATCTGCTTGGCGTAACGTATAATTGGAATTCTTGCTATTTTTTTCGTTAGCTCTATCAAGCTGCCAAAATCCTAGCAGAATAAAGCATATACTTGCAACTATGAAAGCAATAGTTGGAATTAATGTAATGTTAATTTCATATTTTTTAAACAACAATTTTTATCCTTTTGGAGAAGTAATGGATATCTCGATAGCTTTTAAATTTCTAATAATTTTTATTCTGGTAATAATTTTAATCTCTTTAACCAAGGGGTTGCACTTTCTAATGAAGGACGATGACCAATCCACTAAAATGGCTAAATCATTAACTATTAGAGTAGTTCTCTCTGTATTGCTTTTTATTCTAATATTTTTTGGTTACTCAATGGGATGGATTACACCAAATCACATTTAAAAAAAGCTACATATAGTAGCTTTTTTAATTCTATATCCAGTATACGAATATAAATAAACCTAGCCATACAACATCGACAAAATGCCAGTACCAAGCTACTGCCTCGAAAGCGAAATGATCTTTCTTGCTAAAGTGCCCTTTCAATGATCTAAACAAAATCACTGCGAGCATTACAGCACCCATAGTCACATGAAACCCATGGAAACCTGTAAGCAAATAGAATGTTGAACCGTAAATTCCGCCATTAATAGTTAAATCCAAATCATTCATTGCATGAGCGTATTCACCAGCTTG
>CAZPCL010000026.1:0-10833 GCA_964585105.1 uncultured Methylobacillus sp. | reverse complement strand
AGGAATATGCCTTTCATTATCAATTAGCTTGGGTGTTGTTCCAGATGAGATTAATGCATGAAAACCTGAAATTGCCCCACAAGCTATCGTAATAAAAACAAATGGAAACAAACTACCTCCAAAAATTGGTCCTGATCCGTCAGCAAAATTAGTTATGGCTGGCATTTTTATATCTGGTTGTAAAATTGCAATAGCAATCGCAAGAAAAATAATAGTGCCCAACTTAACGAAAGTTGATAAGTAGTCTCGTGGGGCTAATAGCATCCATACTGGTAAGACTGCTGCAGCAAATCCATAAATAATAATAGACCATGCCAAAAACAAACCACCATGATCAAAATAAACTCTCAATGTTTCAGATTTATCAATCTCACCCCCAATATAAACTGCAAATAATAAAAGGGTTACACCAATTGCAGTTGCCTCTAGCACACGTCCGGGTCTTATAAAACGCATATAAAATCCAATAAACATTGCGATTGGAATAGTTGCTGCTACTGTTGATGTAGCCCATGGGCTATGTTTCATTGCATTAACAACAACTAGGCCTAAAACGGATATCAATATAATCATTATTACAAAAGTAGCTATCAAAGATGCTGTTCCTGCGAGGTGGCCTAGTTCTTCTTTCGCCATTTGACCTAAAGTTTTACCATTCCTTCTAACAGAAAAAAATAAAATAGTCATATCCTGAACTGCGCCACCCAGAACAGCACCCACTAAAATCCATATGGTTCCCGGTAGATAGCCGAATTGTGCTGCAAGTGTGGGTCCAACTAAAGGTCCTGGGCCTGCGATTGCAGCAAAATGAGTTCCAAATACAATCCATTTGTTAGTAGGAATAAAGTCCCGCCCATTATTATTTTTTACGGCAGGTGTTTCTTTAAACTCATCCAATACCAATACTTTTGCAGCAATCCAAGCACCATAGAACCTGTATGCGACAAGGTAAATACATACAGCGGCTGTAATAAACCACAACGCATTAATAGATTCATCACGACTAAGCGCTATAGTCGAAAAAGCGACTGCACCTAATACAGATAAAAATACCCAGATTAATTTTGTTTTAATTACATTAAGCATAAATTAAAAATATATTCTCATATTCATTTTCTCAGAGTCTTTTGGAACGAACTGAGCAATATTATCAACTATTCTTTGAGTTGACCATAGTACAGATATAGAGTCTAAGATATCATCGTCTAGTACCTGATTTTTTTTATATTGATTTCGAACTGATTCAAAAGAAAAATTAGAAAAAAACTTTAATATTAACTTAATCCTTATCTCTTTCCCAATATCAGTTTTCTTACTTGCTTCAATTAAGCGCATATCATTCATCGCCATAAAGCTTAATTCTGGATGAACCTCAAATACTTCCAACTTACTGATTGAGTTATTTTCTAAGAATTTATGAGTTTCTATAATTTTAGGGAATAAATTCCATGACTGTTTTGAGATACGCTTTCCACATTCTTTAAAATTTACCTCACAAGCATCGATATAGTTTTTAGCAGTTAATGCATTTAAAGTTGGTGGTGAGAATATAGTACAAGCCCTTTTTTTAAGCAAAACTCTTGCTTCAATTTCAGCGAGCCTTTTACCTGTATGAGACAATTCCAATGGAATGTCTATACCAATATGAGACAAGTTGTTGTTTTTTAAATAATCATCATTTAAATTTTTAACAATATGAAAGCTTAATGAGTTTTTATCATCAAGTTTTGCTGTAATCCATCCCGCCCTACAACCATCAATACCGATTACACTAGACATTCTTTGTTATACTTTCACTTTATTAAGAAATACTATTATGAATTGATTTAATGATTTATGGATATAAAATATTATGTTGAATAAAAAAATTATATTAGGAGTTACTGGCGGTATAGCTGCATACAAAGCTGCTGAGTTAGTTCGACTTTTAAAGAAACAAGGTGCTGATGTCCAAGTCGTTATGACTAAGTCTGCGAAAGAATTCATCAGTCCATTAACGTTACAGGCATTGTCAGGAAAGCCAGTTTTAGAAAATATGTGGGAACCCTCTAAAGGCAATGGCATGGAGCACATTAACCAGTCAAGGAAATCTGATCTAATTCTGATAGCTCCTGCTTCAGCTAATTTTATATCAAAACTTGCACAAGGGTTAGCGGATGACTTACTTTCTAATATTTGTTTAGCAAGAAACTGTCCGATTTTAATAGCGCCATCAATGAATAAAAAGATGTGGGAAAACCCTGCAACAAAAAGAAATATTCAAACTATAATTCAAGACGGTATCAGTCTCTCTGGTCCAGAACCTGGTGAGCAAGCATGTGGCGATGAAGGAATGGGTCGCTTAATTAATGAAAAAATGTTGTTACTTGATATTAATCGATCGCTAAGTACGCAAACCTTTAAAAATAAAAACATCCTTATTTCTTGTGGGGCTACTTTTGAAAAAATTGATGATGCAAGAGCTATTACAAATTTAAGCTCAGGTAAAATGGGTTTTAGTATTGTTGACCAAGCTTATGCTTTAGGTGCTAATGTAACTTTAGTTTATGGGCGAACAGAATCACTCCCTCCATCAGGAATAAATTGTATTTATGCACCTAATCATAAAATGATGAAAAAAATAATAAAAGAAAATGCAAAAAATAATGAAATTTTTATCAGTGTAGCTGCAATTTCTGACTATATTCCAAAACCTGTTGCCGGTAAATTAAAAAAAGAAACTGATGAGATAATATTAAAACTTCAAAAAAGTTCTGACATCCTCTCTGAAATATCTTCTGAATTCGGAAATATTTTTTGTGTTGGATTTTCAGCAGAGAGTGAGAATATTATCAAGAATTCAAAAAATAAACTGAAAAGTAAAAAATTGGATATGGTAATTGCCAATAATATTAATGATTCAATGGGTGAAAATTCTTCTGAAATATTCATAATAGATAATAATGGAGTAGTTCATATTCCTAAGAAAAATAAAAGTGAATTAGCATACGATATTCTTAACCATATAATCAAATTAATAAATAACAAAAAAGGTGTCTATGAGTATATCAATTGACTTTAAAATCCTTAATCCTTTAGTCAGGGATCATATACCTAAATATGCCTCTCCAGGTTCTGCAGGGCTCGATCTTAGAGCTTGTATTGAGCATGTTCAAACACTCAATCCAGGTGAAACTTTTTTAGTGCCTACTGGGATATCTATTTATATAAAGGACCCTAATTATGCAGCGATAATATTGCCTCGTTCTGGCTTGGGACATAAGCATGGAATAGTCCTTGGAAACTTAGTTGGCCTAATTGATTCAGATTATCAGGGTGAATTATTAGTATCTTGCTGGAACCGAAGTGATAAATCTTTTTTAATAAATCCTTTAGAAAGAATTGCCCAGATGGTTGTTGTGCCAGTAATCCAGGCAAAATTCAATCTTGTAGAACATTACCCCGAAACTGAGAGGGGTGAGGGTGGATTTGGTAGTACCGGTAAAGCCTAAAAAAGACTTGTAAAGACATTGATTTATATGGTCTAATAGCGACTCTTTTTAAGATTATAGTTAAGGAATATCTCATGGCTCGTGTATGTGAAGTAACTGGGAAAAAAACTGTGACGGGAAACAACGTTTCTCACGCAAATAATAGAACAAGGCGACGCTTTATTCCGAATCTCCAAAATAGAAAATTCTGGGTAGAAAGTGAAAATCGTTGGGTTTCTATGCGGATATCCGGTGCAGCTCTTAGAACAATTGATAAATTAGGAATTGATACCGTAATTCAAAGAATGCGGGCTGAAGGGAAAAAGGTTTAAAAATGAGAGAAAAAATTAGATTAGATTCATCAGCAGGGACGGGTCATTTCTACACTACAACAAAAAACAAAAGAACAACACCTGACAAAATTGAGATTAAGAAATTTGATCCAACCATAAGAAAGCACGTTTTGTATAAAGAAAATAAAATTAAGTAATTTATTTTTTTATTTTTTCTGAATTAATAATTTCAACTGTTCTGTAAGGGTAAGGTATCTCAATATCATGTTTTTGGAATTCTTTCCAAATCTCACGATAAACATCTGATTTTAGCCCCCATGAACCCTCTTCTGGATCAAGAATATAAAACGAAAGCATTAAATCAATTCCACTATCTGCAAACTTCATTAAAAATACGGATGGCATTGGATCATTTAAAACTCGAGATTCATTTTTTGCAGTATTCAACATAATTTCAAATGCTTTATCAACCGATGATTTATAGCTAATTTGAACATCAACAGATATTCTAGATTTTCTATCAGTTAATGTATGGTTAATGATATTTTCAGATATTAATGTTTCATTTGGAATAATAACCTCAATACCATCAAGCTTTCTTAGTACAGTATATCTTGACCTTATAAGAGTAACTACACCATAATGCTCTCCCACCATTAAAATATCACCGATGTGAATTGATTTATCAAGTAGTATAATAAAACCACAAATATAATTACTAGCAATTTTTTGCATGCCAAATGCTAAACCAACGCCAAATGCTCCACCGAAAACTGATAAAAATGTTAAGTCTAAACCGATAGATGACAAGGCAACAACAACTGCTACAACGTAAAGTGTTATTTTTAGGATTTTATTTAACATCACTCTAGCATTCATATCTAATTGATCTACCTTCATCAAGCGGTTCTCAATGAACTGGCCTATTGTTACTGCAAACAAAACTGCAATACCTGATCCAAACATAACTTGAAGCGCTAGAAATAATGAAAAATTATTTTCACCAAAGCTAAACTGAATTTGTGCAAGACTCTCTCTGATTGGTGAGAGGAGTCCAAATAAATATAAAGCAACTATTATCCACACTAATGAAGCAATTGTATTTTCTAGAGCCCGAATCCATGGCCTTGGCTTAATAATATATCTAATAAAATAAACACCTAAACGAATAATAATAAGTGCATTTACTAGACTTATTGCGATGTGTAATATAGGTGCTGACTGAAAGGTGTCCAGGTATATCTTCGAGAAAAACAGCACAATTAAAATAATAATAGGTGAAATTATTCTAACTAAACCATCAGTTGCCATTTTCCAATTATTCTTTGCTGAGCCAACAACATAATTTTTAATTACTTGATTGGTGAATAAAGACAGGCCTAATGCAATTAAAATAGCGCACAGTTGTAATAACGTTGTCATAGACAACAAAAAATCTAGACTAAAGTTATTTTTAATAAATTCAAATTTATTCATAATTTAATTATAATAAAACTAGGGTAGCCAACCCTAAAAATATAAAGAAACCGCCACTATCTGTCATAGCGGTTATTAAAACACTTGAGCCCACAGCTGGATCTTTACCCATACGGTTCAATACAAGAGGTATCATAACACCCATTATTGCCGATAAAATTAAATTCAATATCATTGCACCAGTCATTACATATCCTAATTGTATATTCCCATAAAGGAGAAATGCAAATACTCCTAAAACGCTTCCCCATAGGACTCCATTTAACAATGCTACGCCAACTTCTTTAAGCATAAGTGAGCGAATGTTGGTAAATGTAACCTGGCCTAATGCAAGCGCTCTTACAATCAGCGTTGTGGTCTGATTTCCAGAATTCCCGCCAATACCAGCAACAATTGGCATTAATGCAGCAAGTGCAACAACCTTTTCAATTGATCCTTCAAATATTCCAATTACTCTTGATGCAATAAGTGCTGTAACCAAATTAATTGCTAACCAAGCCCAACGGTTCTGAACTGATTTCCATATAGATGAGAACATATCCTCATCCCTTAACCCCACCATAGAAAATTTCTCATTTTCTGTCTCGTCTCGAATATAATCCATTACCGCATCAACTGTTAATCGGCCGAGTAATTTTCCTGTTTCATCGATAACTGGGGCTGTGACAAGATCATAACGCTCAAATGCATTTGATGCCTCATGAGCTGTATCTTTTGGTTTAAAAGTAACCGTATCAGTTGCCATTACATCTTTAACAGTTGACTGTAATTCACTAAGTAAAATTCTCTCCAAAGGTAGCACGCCAACATTTGAGCCAAACCGATCCACTACGAACAATTTATCAGTATGATCAGGTAACTTTTTTATTTTCCTAAGGTAATTTAGGACGACTTCTAAACTTATATCATCACGAATTGTTGCAATGTCAAAGTCCATTAATGCCCCGACTGATTCGTTAGGATAAGATAGTGCTGATTCCAATCTTTCTCTATTTTGTACGTCAAGACTTTCAAGTAAATCATTTAAAACATCATCAGGAAGATCATTTGCTATATCTGCTATTTCATCTGTATCTAATTGTTCTGCAGCAGCTAATAGCTCAGTGTTATCCATATCTGCTATCAAGGTCTGTCTTACAACATCCGAAACCTCTACGAGAATATCTCCATCATTTTCTGACTTTACTAACTCCCAGACTGACAATCTCCTATCTAGAGGTAAGGCTTCAAGAATATCAGCAACATCAGACGGGTGAAGATTATTCAATAAGTTCTTAAGGGTCTGCAGACTCTCCTTAGTAGCTAAATTCTTAATTAATTTTCGCTTTTCTGTATCTGCAAAACTTAACAAACTTTCTGATTCATCTTGCTGTTCAATCAAAAAATTTATTTGTTCTAGGACTTTTGTTAGGCTTTCTATTTTTTCAGTATTTTTTTTCATATTTTTATTAACTTAACTATCAATACTATTCACATCTATTATATTGATTTTTCATACAATTTATTCAAAATAATAAAAAAGCCAGCAAAGCTGGCTTTTTTATTATTTAATTTAAATAAAATTTTACTTTTTTACTTTAGCGTTTTTTTCTTTTTTCTCTGAAGACTTAACTTCCACTTCCTTAACAATCTTAGGTTCAACTTCTTTTACCTTTACCTCTTTATTTTCTACTAATGATCCATCTAATGGACGATCTACAAGTTCAATATAGGCCATAGGAGCATTGTCACCCTTACGAAAACCACATTTTAATATCCTTGTATACCCACCATTTCTTTTGCTATATCTAGGTCCAATCTCGCCGAATAACTTCACAACAATATCTCTATCTCTTAATCGGCTGAACGCAAGGCGTTGGTTATGTACGCTTGAATCCCTCCCGAGCGTGATTAATGGTTCAGCAATTTTCCTAAGTTCCTTAGCCTTCGGTAAAGTAGTCCTAATTATTTCATGTTTCAATAATGAGTTTGCCATATTCTTAAACAAAGCTTTTCTGTGACTACTTGTCCTGTTGAGCTTTCTATGTTTTTTTCCGTGTCGCATTTTATTACTCCATATTCTTTCTGATTATGCTGTCTCTGCACCAGCCGGTGGCCAGTTTTCAACGGGCATACCTAATGACAAACCTTTTGTACTTAAAATATCTTTAATCTCATTTAGTGATTTTCTTCCTAAATTTGGTGCTTTTAATAAATCACTTTCATTTCTCTGCACTAAATCACCGATATAGTGAATATTTTCCGCTTTCAAGCAATTTGCTGATCTCACTGTTAACTCGAGATCATCTACTGACCTCAAGAGTAAAGGATCGATAACTGGTGCTTGTTGAACTTCTACTTCCGTTAGTTCACTTTCAAGATTAGCAAATACAGATAATTGACCCATAAGGATTCTTGCTGCGTCTCGAATTGCTTGTTCTGCATCAACTACTCCGTTTGTTTCTACATCCATAATTAACTTATCTAGGTCAGTGCGTTGTTCAACTCGAGCACTTTCAACGACATAACTTACTTTTGTAATCGGGCTAAAAGACGCATCAATCATAATAAAGCCTAGTACGTTGTCACTTTCTGAACCCTTAGTTCTAGATGGTACAGGCTGATAACCTCTTCCCATCTCTACCTTAGCTTCGATATTTAATTTACCACCTTTATTAAGATGTGCAACAACATGATCTGGATTTACAACGTCAATATCAGGTCCAACATCAAAGTCAGCAGCAGTTACAGGGCCTTCTTCATTTTTATTTAGTGTAATTGTAGCTTCAGATTTATTATGCATTCTTAAAGCTATTTTTTTAATATTAAGAAGTACATCTACTACATCTTCCTGAACACCATCTAAGGTTGAATATTCATGAACAACGCCATCAATTTTAACCTGTGTAATAGCAAATCCAGGAATTGATGAAAGTAGGACTCTTCTTATTGCATTTCCTAATGTAAAACCAAAACCTCTTTCCATTGGCGAAATAACTACTTTCGCTCTTTGAGGTCCAATTATGTCTACATCGACAACACTAGGCTTTAAATATTCTGTTGGGTTAATTTCCATAAGTATCCTTTTTTTATTTTTACTTAACTAAATTATTTTGAATAAAGCTCAACAACTAATGACTCATTAATTGTTGCAGGCAGATCGTCACGTTCAGGTTTGTTTTTAAATAACCCTTTAAATCCCTTTATGTCAACTTCTAGCCATTCTGGAAAGCCTCTTTCTTCTGCAGCCTCTAGAGCGGCTTTAATTCTTAATTGATCTTTTGAATTACCATCAATAGAAACTTCATCGCCTGGCTTAACTTGGTATGAAGGGATGTTTACTCTCTTACCATTCACGAGAATACTATTATGTTTTACAATTTGACGTGCTTCTGTTCTGGAAGCTCCCATTCCCATTTTGTAAGTTACATTATCTAATCTGCACTCAAGTAATTGTAGAAGATTCTCACCAGTTATTCCTCTTCTTCTATCTGCTTCGGCATAATATCCACGGAATTGCTTTTCTAAGATTCCATATATCCTTCTTAGCTTTTGTTTTTCTCTTAACTGAACACCATAGTCAGAAAGACGAGAAGCCCTTCTTTGACCATGTTGTCCAGGTGGGTAATTTCTTTTTTCTATTGCACATTTGTCAGTAAAACATTTTTCGCCTTTAAGAAAAAGTTTTTCGCCTTCTCTTCGACATTGACGGCATTTTGGGTCAAGATTTCTAGCCAATTCTATTCTCCTATTAGTTTTTTATAACTAAACAAAATTAAATTCTTCTCTTCTTTGGTGGTCTACATCCATTGTGAGGAACTGGTGTTACATCCTGAATGCTTGTTATTTTTAAACCTACTGAATTTAGAGCTCTTACAGATGACTCTCTTCCAGGGCCTGGGCCCTTAATTCTAACTTCAATATTCTTTACGCCAAATTCTTGCGCCGCTTTTCCAGCTGCCTCGGCTGCAACCTGCGCTGCAAATGGAGTACTTTTTCTTGATCCCTTAAATCCAGCCCCGCCAGACGTCGCCCATGACAAAGCATTTCCTTGTCTATCGGTTATAGTGATAATGGTGTTATTAAAAGAAGCGTGTATATGAGCTATGCCTTCTACAACACTTTTTTTAACTTTCTTTTTTACTCTAATATTATCTTTTGCCATTCTGATTTACCCTTTTTTATTTCCTAATTGCGCGTATAGGACCTTTTCTAGTTCTTGCATTATTTTTTGTATTTTGCCCTCTAACCGGCAAACCCCTTCGATGTCTTACACCTCTATAACAACCTAAATCCATTAGACGCTTAATATTCATCTGCACTTCTCGTCGAAGGTCTCCTTCAACTGTAAAGCTATTTAATTGTTCCCTTAGCTTTTCAACGTCAGCTTCATTCAAATCTTTGAGTTTTGATGTCACTTCAATTCCGGCAGCAGCACATATTTTTTTTGCTGTTATTCTACCAACACCATAAATAGACGTTAGAGCTATCTCGGTATGTTTATTATCTGGTACATTTACTCCTGCAATACGGGCCATATATATTACTCCAATAAAAACGGCATTATTTCAATAAAGCCTTAAATTATAACTATTTTTCGGTCTCTTAACAACGTAAAATTAATGGCACGCACCTTGTCGCTGTTTGTGGCGTGGCTCTTTGCAAATAACTCTAACTACCCCATTTCTTCGAATTACTTTGCAATTTCTACATAATGCTTTTACTGATGCTCTAACTTTCATAATTTTTCCTTAATTTCAATACGATTAAATTTATTTTTCTCTAAATGTTATTCGTCCTTTTGTAAGATCATAAGGTGAAATTTCAACAGTTACCTTATCTCCAGGCAATATTCTAATATAATTCATTCTCATCTTTCCTGAAATGTAACCCAATACCTCATGTCCATTTTCTAGCTTTACTTTAAATGTTGCATTTGGAAGGTTTTCTAAAACCTCTCCTTCCATTTCAAGGACATCTTCTTTACCCATAACTAAATTCCTCTGTTTCCAGAATTAGTCTTAAAGTTAGCTTTTTTCAACAAGCCGTCGTACTGATAAGACATCATTTGAGATTGAACTTGCGTCATAAAATCCATGGTAACAACTACAATAATTAGAAGAGAAGTTCCGCCAAAGTAAAATGGGGTATTAAATTTTAGTATTAAAAATTCAGGGACCAAACATACTGCGGTTATATAAATTGCTCCAATTAACGTTAAACGTCCAACGATTGTATCTATGTATCGAGCTGTTTGTTCTCCTGGTCTTATTCCAGGAACAAATGCCCCGCCTTTCTTCAAATTATCTGCTGTTTCACTTGGGTTAAATGTAATTGCAGTATAAAAGTATGCAAAGAAGATAATTGCTGTTCCGAACAACAGAATATAAATTGGTTGTCCTGGTGAAATTGCTGCACTTATATCTTTTAACCAATACATATTTTCATTTGTACCAAACCAACCAGCTATTGTAGCTGGAAAAAGGATTACGCTCGAAGCAAAAATAGCAGGAATAACACCAGCCTGATTTATTTTAAGTGGTAAATGAGAGGACTGTCCTCCATACATCTTATTTCCTACTTGTCTTTTAGCATAATTAATTGTAATTCTTCTT
>CAZPCL010000025.1:0-10886 GCA_964585105.1 uncultured Methylobacillus sp. | reverse complement strand
TTCTGAGCATTGCTAAGCGATTACATAATGCCTCAGCTTCCTCAAGATAATGAGTGGTTAAAACAATTGTGTGTCCTTCTTTATTTAACTCTTTGACAAACTCCCATAATCTTTGCCTTAGCTCCACATCAACCCCTGCAGTTGGCTCATCCAATACAATTACAGGTGGTCTATGGACTAATGCTTGAGCTATCAAAGCCCTTCTCTTCATACCTCCTGATAGCATTCTCATATTTGTTGATGCTTTTGATGTTAAGTCTAAACGCTCAATAACTTCATCGATCCATACATCATTACTTTTGCCCTTCCCAAAATATCCTGCTTGGAAGCGAAGCATTTCTCTTAAGTTAAAGAATGGATCAAAAACTAGTTCCTGCGGGACAATCCCAAGAGAATGCCTAGCATTCTGATAATCCTTGATAACATCAAATCCCATTGCAGAAATAGAGCCATTTGTTGGTCTGACCAAGCCTGCTAACATATTGATTAATGTAGACTTACCAGCCCCGTTAGGCCCGAGTAACCCAAAAAATTCGCCCTGTTCAATGGATAAATTTATCCCATTTATAGCCTGCAATTGACCATAATTTTTTTTAACATTCTTAAATACGATAGCTTTTTTCATCAAATTTTTAATTGATCTTTAAATTTAGTATGTAGATTCTTGGGAAGTGCTTTTATGAAATAAAATCTTCTACGCCATATAACTTTGCCAAACTTAGAAGGTTAGTCGGAATATTTTTTATTTTGACAGATTTTTTATATTTTTTTGCCTGCTTTTTCCATTCAAATATCAATCCTATCAATGAAGTATCGACCTCTCCTACCTGTTTTAAATCAATTAAAATAGAATCTCTCCATTTGTAATCGATAGTTAATTTCAAAATACTAGGAACCTGGGTCAAAGTTATATTGCCCTTCATAAACCAACTATTATCTCTAAATTCAATTGGCTCCATTTAACTACCTCTTCCCTTTATTTTTTGTTTCCAATTTATTGATTAAAACATCCATGCCATTTTTTCTAATCACATTCGAAAATTGACTTCTATAATTAGTAACTAGGCTCACTCCCTCTATCACAATATCAAAAACAAGCCACTTACCTGTATTTTTAGCTAAAGCATAATTAACCTTTAATGGCTGAGCACCTACTTGTTTGATCTCACTTTTAACTATAACAATTTTGTCTGCTTCCGAAAACTTCGTTGGCTTAAATCTAATTTCCTGGCCTTTAAATTTTGTCAGTGCTATCGCATATGTTCTTAATAAAAGTGTTCTAAATTCATTTATAAAAGCTTTCTTTTGCTTTTCATTTGCAGACCTCCAAGCTCGGCCAAGAACTAAACGAGAAATTTTTTCAAAATCAAAATTCGGAAGTATTTTTTCTTCAGCTAGTCTATAAATCTTCTCTTTATTTCCTTTTTTAATATCTGGGTCTGTATTAATTGCAGAAATTACATCTTCAGCTGTTTTTTGAACTAGCTCTTGAGGACCAAGAGCAGCCAAAGAGCTAAAAGACAGAAATATTGTTAATAAAAAAATTTTAATAAAGTTTTTTTTCACCTTAGTCTTCCTCTTCAGATGCCTTACTATATAAAAATTGGCTAATTAATTTTTCTAACACAACTGCATCCTGAGTCTGAGTAATTCTATCCCCTTCAGTTAAGTTACTCATATCTCCACCAGCTTCTAGACCGATATATTGCTCGCCCAAAAGTCCTGCAGTGTAAATATTAGCAAACGTATCTGTTGGAAATATATAACGCGTATCAATATCTATTTTAACAATAGCTACGTATTTCTCTGTATCAAATGAAATGGATTTCACTCTTCCCACCACGACGCCAGAAGCTTTTACAGGAGCTCTTGGTTTTAAGCCCCCAATATTTTCAAAATGAGCTTTAACTGAATAGGTCTCCCTGATGTCATTAGTAGTTAAATTTCCAACCTTCATAGCAAGCCCAAGCAGAGAAATAACTCCTATTGCTACAAATATTCCAACCCAAACATCAAATTTAATTTTATCCATAAAATTTCCTTATTTTAAAATCAGTTAACCACCAAGCATGAAAGAAGTCATTATAAAATCGAGTCCTAGTATAACTAGTGACGATGTTACAACCGTTCTTGTAGTAGCTCGACTTACGCCTTCAGCAGTAGGTGGAGCATCAAACCCCTCAAAAAGAGCAATTATTGTGCAAGCTACACCAAATACCAAACTCTTTATAACTCCATTAACAATATCATATCTAAAATCAACATTTGCTTGCATCTGAGACCAAAATGCTCCTTCATCAACTCCAATTACAATTACAGCAATAACATACCCGCCCAGAATACCTACCATTGAGAAAATAGAGGCTAATATTGGCATACTAATAACTCCTGCCCAAAACCGTGGTGCAATAATTCTTCGAATAGGACTCACTGCCATCATCTCCATTGCTGATAATTGTTCTGTTGCTTTCATCAAACCAATTTCAGCAGTAATTGCAGTCCCTGCCCTACCCGCAAAAAGTAGTGCTGTTACTACTGGGCCCAACTCCCTAACTAACGAAAGTGCAACTAAAACACCTATCGCTTCAGATGACCCATATTTTTCAAGAGTGTAATAGCCTTGAAGGCCTAAAACCATCCCTACAAAAAAAGCTGAAACAATAATAATTACTAAAGACATTACTCCAGTAAAATAAATTTCTTTCATAGTTAACTGGAATCTTCTAAAACTTTCCCCAGAGGACACAAGAATTAAAAAGAGTAATCGTGAGGCTGTTCCAAGGCGCTTAATTCTGCTAGTGACTGAATATCCAGTTTTTTCAAAAAAATTAATTAAGCTCTTCATAAGCATTACTTCCTAGAGTCCCAAATCTAAATTATATTTTGGTGCCGCAACATGAAATGGCACTGGTCCATCTTTTTCAGAATGAATAAATTGCCTAACAAAAGGTAGTTTTGATGCCATTAATTGCTTTGGTGAACCTTCTGCAGCAACAATTCCATCTGCTACAAAATAAATATAATCTGCAAAGGAAAAAGTTTCTGCAACATCATGTGTAACAATTATGGATGTTGCCCCAAGAGCATCATTTAATGATCTAATCAAATCACAGATAACAGCCATTGAAATCGGATCTAATCCAGCAAATGGTTCATCATACATAATGATATCTGGATCAAGTGCAATAGCTCTTGCCAAAGCAACCCTTCTAGCCATCCCCCCAGATAACTCTGTTGGCATCAGCTTATAAGCCCCGCGAAGCCCTACAGCATTTAACTTTAACAGGACCAAGTCTTTTATTATACTTTCAGGAAGGTCGGTATGCTCTCTCATTGGAAATGCAACATTTTCATAAACTGATAAATCGGTAAATAATGCGCCGTGCTGAAACAGCATTCCCATCTTACGTCTTAATTTATATATGCCAGAACGGTTTTGTTCGTGAACAATCTTACTATCAACTAGAATACTTCCAGATTTTGGTTTAATTTGACCACCAATGAGCTTTAAAATAGTGGTCTTACCACTTCCACTACCACCCATAATTGCAGATACTTTTCCCTTTTTAAAATGCATATTTATACCTTTGTGAAGAAGTTCATTTCCATAACCGAAGGTAAGATTTTGAATTTTTATTACATTGTCAGACATAAAAATATTCTAGTTTTATTCAATAAATATTATTTTACATTAAATTTTAGGAAGTATCCTATAGTTCACCATATGAATGAAGGCCGGATAAAAACAAGTTAACTCCAAGAAAAGCAAAAGTTGTAACAGCTAGCCCTACCAAGGACCACCAAGCTAAAACTATCCCTCTTAACCCTTTAATTAATCTTAAATGAAGCCATGCTGCATAATTTAGCCATACTATTAATGCCCATGTTTCTTTTGGGTCCCAAGACCAATATCCTCCCCAAGCCTCAGCGGCCCATACAGCACCTAATATTGTTGCAATTGTAAAAAAAATAAATCCAATTGATATGGCTTTATAAGTCATTTCATCTAATATATTTAACTCTGGAAGGTAATCGCCTAAGATATCTCTATCTTTGAGCAGGTATGCGACTGAAATCATAGCAGCCATTGCGAAAGCGCCATACCCGATAAAATTGGCAGGTACATGAATTTTCATCCAATATGATTGAAGAGCTGGGACTAAGGGTTGTATTTGATTTGCCCCTTTCTCAAAGGTATACCAAAGAATAAAAGCTACAGCTGCGGTAATTATAATAAGCACAAATGCACCCAGTTTCTTTATTTCTAGTTTTTCTTCGTAATGAAGATAAAGTAAGGATGTAATTAAGCAGAAAAGGATGAATACTTCATACAAATTACTCACGGGGATATGACCAACATCAATACCAATTAAGTAAGACTCGTACCATCGAACCAGTAAACCTATAAATCCCATCATAGTAGCTAACCAGGTCAGATTGGTTGCAAGATTTCCATAAAAATCTTGCTTACTAAATAAATAAATCCAGTAAGTAACCAGACTTAACGGGAATAAGGCAGTCATCCACATAATAGCTGACTGACTAGATAAAAAATATTTGAGAAGGAAGTTGAGCTCTATTTGCTCTAAACTACCTTTGTAGAGATAAATAGAGATAAATGATAGTAAAAATGAAAATGAAAATAATATTCTAAAATTTGACCATACATTTCCCATCCATGCGAATGTAATGGCTGAGCCAATTAAAATAAATATTTCATAATTATCCATAAAACTATTAAATCTTGATAATGCAAAAATAGTTAGGCTCGCAAGCGTTAAGCTAAATATATAACTAATAAATTTATCTTTCATATTTCTGAGCATTTCTTAATCCTATCAATTAGTAATTTTTTTAATTTTATCTTGAAGTTCTGCTGCATAATGATCAAAGTCCATACGATCTCTATTGGTTGCTAAAGCAACTATTAAACTATTACTATTATTTTTATCATTTTTTACTAAAATCCATAAACGTATCTCTTGAATATAAATCATACAAAATATACCCATTACTAAAAGTATTGAGCCTAAATAAACCCATATTTGGCCAGGTGATTTTGTCAATTGTAAACCACTTGCTTGGACATGTTTGAAATCTTTTAATTCAAGATATAAAGGAACTCCATAAAAAAAACTATCACTGTATGCAGTGAGTGCGTCTTGAATAAACCTTGAGGGGTTTTGTGTGGGGAAGATTATTTTATTTTGATTCTCAGCTTCGTAACTCTTGACAAGTTCTTGACCTACCAAATAGATTATATTGATATAAGTTTTTACTGCTTTCTCTTTCTCTACAAATGAGGCTTGCTCAGGAATATTTAAATCCATTTTTTCTACAACCGAGTTATAGCCTCCTTCAACAAAAGAATTAATAATATTTTGAGTACCTGATTTAAAAGCCTCTTTTTTCTCATTTGTTTGAAAAGCCGACTCATTAAGACCCTTATTAATTGCATCATTAACTTTTTTCGTATTATTTAACAAGGATTTAAAAATCATAAAGCCTTCGAGGCTAAGATTCTCGTCCGCAGGCACCTTGAGGTATTTAAATTCTTCTTGAGGTGAGTTCCTTGTTCCACTCATGAAAAAATAATTACCATCAACAGCTATTGGAAATTGATAAGTTTGGTATTCTTTAGCTTGTCCAGATTCGTTTCTAACTTTATATAAGAAATTAGGTCCTACATTAGTAGGTTTTGCTTTTTTTTCTTCGTTGTTACTTATCTCTAAAATATTAAACTTTCTGAAGTCTTTAAATTCAAGTGTTAAATTTTGACGTTCAAAAGTAAGCTTATTGTTTTTAAAAATTTCAGACTTCATTTGAAAAGATGGTATTGAAGAATTTAAATTCCAAACTAACAAATCTAATTTAGATCCGCCATCTTCAAAAGCAGCCTGATAAATTGTTACCCCCTTGTAAGTTAAAGGTTTATTGACGCTGATTGTTTTTGTTATAGACTCACCTGTTTTTTTATCCCTTACTAATAAATCACTTTTAAATGATTTTGGTTGACCTGTTGAGTAATGCTCAATATTGAAGTCTTTTAAGGTGATTGAAAATGGAATTTCTTGAACAAGATAACCCTCCTTAGCCCTTAAAATTGCAGCTGTTTTTGTATCTCCCTCGGATAATAGAATACTCGCCCTATAAGAGAGATTTTTCTCACTCATCCTCCCAACCAATGGTATTTGAGATAGCTCTTGATCCATTAGCTGAATTTGCTTAGTTCCCATAAGCTCCTGCACTTTAAAAACTAAATTTCCATCTAATAAACCTCCAATACTAATAATTACTATAGCTAGATGAGTAAAAATATATCCTAATTTCTGGAGGTCTCCCTTTTTTGCAACAATTAAATCTCCTTCTTCGTTGCTGTCCTTATGCTTAACTTTAAAATTATTAGCCTTTAAAAATTCAGTAACTATTTTGGTATTGAATTTTTTGATCGGAAATTGATATGAATGTTTAAAGGATAATAATGACTTTTCCCTAAGGCGATCTTGAAAATTTTTGTAATCTCTTAAGATTTTAGGGGTATTTCTAGAGATACATAATGAAGTGGACAAAATTAAAAATATTAAAATCAATAAAAACCAAAAAGCTTGATATACATTATACAATCCCACTTTCTCAAAAATATCAAACCAAAATTGTCCGAATTTAATAATATAATTATTATATGGTTCATTTTGCTTCAGAACAGTACCAATAACTGAAGCAACCGCAAGAAGAGAAAACATTGTGATTGCAAATCTCATCGTACTTAATAGATGAATAAAACTTTTTAAATTTTTATCAGATTTTTTCAAAAAATATACGCGGGTTTAAATTACTAGAGACCAGCTTTGCTTGCTTAAGTTGCTAGTTAATTGCAATAAAATTACCTTAAGCCTTGAATGTAATCTGCTACAGCCTGCATTTCTTGCTCAGTCATTTTTTGAGCTATAGTCCTCATGACCGCATCAGAATCATTCTTTCTTAACTCAAGCCTGAAGGTATTTAGTTGAGATAAAATATATTGTGAATGTTGTGCATTGAGTCTTGGATATTTATCGGGAATTCCATGGCCAGAAGGACCATGACAGCTTGCACATGCTGGAACTCCTTTATTTTTTATACCCGCACGAAAAATATTTTCACCTAGTGACCCAACACCATTTTTTTTAGCTGATGATAAAGAAAGAACTTGTTCTGAAAAATAGTACCCGAGATTTTCCATATCTTCCTCAGTTAAATTTGCCACCATACCTGCCATAACTATATTTTCTCTAAGTCCACTTTTAAAATTTTTAAGTTGTTTTGCAATATACGCGGCATGCTGTCCTGCTAACTTTGGATTAACTGGAATTACACTATTGCCGTCAATTGCATGACATGCGATACATAGGTTATTAACAATTTTTTTTGAGCTAGCTAATTCTGATGAAGAAAGAATACTTTCAGCACTAACTGTAAAGCTTACAAAAGTTATAACAAAACCAACAAATTGAATAAATCTTACCATTAGGACTCCGAGTTTAATTCTATTGAAAGGCTATTTTAACCAAAATACGGACAACGTGATAGCATTAACTCAATTGAAAAGGGAAAAAAATGGCTTTTTTGCAAAATGCTAAGTTTGTTATTTCAGTAAACCACTTTGATGAGCTCCCTATTGACGAGGGAATTGAAATTGCGTTCGCTGGAAGATCTAATGCTGGAAAATCAAGTGCAATCAATTCTTTAAGTAAGCAAAATCGACTTGCCTACGTCAGTAAACAGCCGGGTAGGACTCAGTTAATAAACTTTTTTAGCATTGGAGAATATATGTCATTGGTTGACCTTCCTGGCTATGGCTATGCAAAAGTACCGGGAGCTATGAAAGATCATTGGGTAAAAACACTACCTAGATATCTTCAAGAAAGAAATAGCTTGTCTGGTCTTGTTATAGTGATGGATATCAGAAGGCCCTTAACAATACTCGATATTCAAATGCTTGATTGGTTTGCTCCAAGACAAAAGCCAATCCATATACTACTTACAAAATCCGATAAGCTATCAAAAGACAAAGCACTTAGAACTCTTTCTGATGTAAAAAAAATAGTCCAAACTAAATGGGCTGATTTACACCATACTAAATGCACTATTCAGTTATTCTCTAGTTTAAAGAAAAGGGGTATTGAGGAGGCAGATGAGGTTATTCAGAATTGGCTAATTCTTAATAAAAATAATATCCCAAACTTGATGTCCTAAATTAATCCCTCTATCTTCATATTTTGTTTTAGGTCGGTATGATGGTTTTTTAGAGAAATCACTACTCATTGACTTATATATTTTATTTTTCTTAAAACACTCTATTATCCAATCAGCATAATTTTGCCAATCGGTGGCTACATGAATATACCCTTCTTTTTTTAATTTTCTACTAACCAGCTCTAGAAAAGGTTCTTGAATTAACCTTCTTTTATTATGCCGTTTCTTATGCCACGGGTCTGGAAAAAAAATATGTATAGCATCTAGGCTATCATCTAGTACCATTTTTTCTAATACCTCAACTGCATCATGCTGAATAATTTTTAAGTTGCTTAACTCATTCTCTTTTATTTTATTTAAAAGATTTCCAACACCAGGCGAATGAACATCAATTGCAACAAAATTGGAGTCAGGCAAGATTTTAGCAATCTCAGCAGTTGTATGTCCCATACCAAAACCTATTTCAATAATTTTCTTTCCGTTATTTCTAAAAATATTGTCCCAATCGAGAGTATTATCATTGAATGGGATAGCGAAAAGAGGTGAATGAATCTTGATTCCTTCTGCTTGATGCTTAGTAAGCCTTCCCTGTCTTAAAACATAACTTCTGATAGGCCTGATTATAGATTTCTTCATTAAAAACTCAGAGTAAAAAATTAAAAAAAATAGATATCTTTAGCGTTTCAAATTTATTTAGTATTGGCAATTTGTTCATATTGATAGATTATAATAACTTCAAATAATAACCTAAACAGAAAATGAATAAAAAAAAACAAGTTGCAATAATTACTGGTGGTGCTAAAAGGATCGGTGCAGCTATATGCCGTAGGCTTCATAAGGCTAATATTGATATTATCATTCATTATAAAAATTCGGATAAAGAGGCAACTTCACTTAAAGATGAGTTAAACGGAATCCGAAAAGATTCTGCATCTGCGATTCAAGCTGATCTATTAAATTCAAATAGTTATTCATTAATTATTAATGAGGCTATTAATATTTTCGGGCAGTTAAATTTTCTTATAAATAACGCATCAGCATACTATCGGACCAGTATTAATGAAATTGATGAGTCAAATTGGGATGATCTTATTGGGAGCAATCTTAAAGCTGCTCTTTTCTTATCTAAAGAAGCTGTACCTTTTTTAGAGCTCACTAAAGGCTCTATAATTAATATTACTGATGCACATATAACAAATCCCAAAGATAAATATATTATTTATTCAATTGCTAAATCAGGATTGTCCACGCTCACCAAATCACTTGCGAAAGAACTTGGACCTAAAATTAGAGTGAACGCTATTGCTCCAGGTCCTATTTTATGGCCAGATAATTCCAATGAGTTTGATGAGGATTATCGTAATAAAGTTATATCTCAAACTATGCTAAAGAAAGTTGGTGAGGCAGACGATATTGCAAAAGCAGTTGAATTCTTACTACTAAATTCACCCTTTATTACCGGTCAAATATTGAATGTAGATGGAGGTAGATCCTTTAGTAACTATTAAATAGTTTAGTGACGGAATGTCCGCTCACTAATTATACTTTTATATATATCGGTGATTTACTTGAATAGTTCATACTTTATCCTTATGATGCATAATTTTTACCAGTGTAAATTTAAAATACAATAATGACAAAACTACTAATAGTTGAATCTCCTTCTAAAGCAAAAACATTATCCAAATACTTAGGAGCTGGATTTGAAGTTCTAGCATCATATGGACATATCAGAAACCTTCTTCCAAAATCAGAAGGAATTGATACAAAAAGTTTTGAAATGAAATATGCTCTTATTGATAGAAATAAAAAGCATATGGATGCCATATCAAAAGCAGCGAAAAGTTGTGATGAGATTCTTCTTGCAACAGATCCTGATAGAGAAGGAGAGGCTATAGCATGGCATATTGCTGAAATATTAAACGAAAAGAAATTACTAAAAAATAAAGTAATTAAAAGAGTTGTATTTCAAGAAATAACAAAATCAGCAATTATTGAAGCTATTGAAGAACCAAGAGACATAGCTTTAGCATTAGTAAGAGCTCAACAGTCAAGACAAGCTTTAGACTACCTAATAGGCTTCAATCTTTCACCACTATTATGGTCAAAAATACGCTATGGACTTTCTGCAGGAAGAGTTCAAAGTCCTGCACTAAGATTAATAATGGAGCGTGAGGCTGAAATTGAAAAGTTTGATGCAAAAGAATATTGGACTTTACACTTAGAAGCAAAGAAAAAACAATCTCAATTTTCTTCCAAATTATATCTTTTAGATAATAAAAAAATTGAACAATTTACTATTACTGATAAAAAACAAAGTGAGAAGATTGTAGGTGAATTACTTTTAAAAAGTGCTGGTAAAACAAGGATATCTAGAGTTGATAAAAAACAACGATTGAGAAATCCTTCTGCTCCATTTACAACATCGACACTTCAACAACAAGCAGTTCGAAAGCTCGGATTTACGACAAAAAGAACTATGATTACTGCTCAAAAACTATACGAAGGCATTGATACAGGAAGTGAAACAGTTGGGCTTATTTCATATATGAGAACTGATTCGATGACTTTATCAAACGATGTCATCCAACAAATTCGCGCATACCTAAAAATCAATTATGACTCAGAGTATCTTCCTAAAATAGCTATTG
>CAZPCL010000024.1:0-11078 GCA_964585105.1 uncultured Methylobacillus sp. | reverse complement strand
TATACAATTTGTTTTTTTGGCCCATTGAAATAAATTTCAGTTCTATTACATGTTGAGAGAATAGCCACCTGACTAACCTTGTTGCTTTTAAGATCAAGAAGGGCGTGACTTATCTGGTCAGCATGAAAGACTAATTTTTCTCTTAAGCCTAATGGGGCAGTCTTGTGGTTTATTCCTATAATATTTAAATTCATATTAATTTAATTCGCTCACATTATCTCTATTCAATCAAAAAAGGGTAAAATAAGCATTTTACAATAATAATCATAATTTTTTAGGATCTTAATCATATGGATAAAACATTTAGAATTGCCCCTAGCATTCTTTCAGCTGATTTTGCAAAATTAGGACAAGAAATAAATGATGTAATTGCATCTGGTGCTGACATAGTCCATTTTGATGTGATGGATAATCATTATGTACCAAACCTTACTATTGGACCACTAGTATGTGAGGCAATAAGACCAATTACTGATGCAATTATTGATGTTCATTTAATGGTAAAGCCTGTAGATAGAATTATTCCTGATTTTGCTAAAGCAGGAGCCAATATTATAACCTTTCATCCAGAAGGTTCAGATCATATTGATAGAAGCTTATCCTTGGTAAGAGAGAATGGTTGCAAATCTGGCTTAGTATTTAATCCAGCTACACCTTTAGAATACTTAGATCATGTGATGGACAAGATTGATATGGTGTTATTAATGTCAGTAAATCCAGGTTTTGGAGGGCAGAAATTCATTCCGGAGACTCTTAATAAACTTAGAATAGCCAGAAAAAAAATTGACGAATATACTGAAAGAACTGGTCGCGAAATATGGTTGGAGGTAGATGGTGGTGTGAACGCAGAAAATATTGCTGAAATTGCTAAAGCGGGAGCAGACACTTTTGTTGCAGGCTCAGCAATTTTTAAAGCGGCAAATGATGACGACCCAAACAGCTACGATACAATTGTTCACTCTCTAAGGGCTTCGTTGTCGAAAGCATAATTTGAAAAAATTTAACAATATAAGAGGTATTTTTTTTTGATTTAGATGGAGCATTATTTAAATCCGATAGAGTAGATTCGGCAATAAAGATTCGGCAATAAAAAATTTAAACGATTTGGTATCCATAATTAAAATTAAGAAAATGTTCACTACACTTACAAAAAAACAATTTGAAGGATATAAAGAGCAAGGGTTTAATAGAATTCCCTTAGTTTTAGAAAGCTTCGCAGATTTAGATACTCCTCTATCTGTATATGCTAAATTAGCAAATCAGCCATATAGTTATTTATTAGAATCAGTTGAGGGCGGCGATAAATTTGGACGGTATTCAATCATTGGTCTTCCATCTAAATTAAGAATACAAATAAATGATAATAAAATTTTAGTCTTTGAAGGCGACAAAGTAAAAAAAGAGATTAAAGATGAAAATCCATTAGATTATATCGATCAATTTATGGCCAATTTTAAGGTCCCTACTGATTTAGATTTGCCAAGGTATTCTGGAGGGCTTGCTGGTTATTTTGGGTATGAAACTATTAAGTACATTGAGCCGAAGCTTTGCAAAAATTTTTTAGAAGATAAGCTAGATCTACCAGATATTCTTTTAATGCTTTCTGATGAGATCGTAGTGTTTGATAACATTTCAGGTACATTATTTATTATTAATTATGTTGACCCTTCGATTAATGACGCATATGAATTAGGGCTAAAAAAGCTTCAAAAATTAGTGAGTAATTTACAATCAGGCCCATCACCATTTGCTTCTTTTGAAAATCCTGAATCTGATTATGGTAATTTAACTGAAGTATTTTCAGAGTTTGGAGAAGAGCAATATAAAACTGCTGTGGATAAAGCCAAAAAATATATTTTTGATGGCGATATAATGCAAGTAGTTTTATCTCAGAGAATGACTAAATCTTTTGAATCAAACCCATTATCATTGTATCGGACTTTACGGAGCTTAAATCCATCTCCTTACATGTTTTTTTATCACATGGGTGACCATTATGTTGTCGGGGCTTCCCCTGAGATTCTAGTCACATTAGTTGGCGAGAAAGTCACTGTAAGGCCGATTGCAGGAACAAGACCAAGGGGTAAAGATGACTCTGAGGATATTCAATTCGAAAAAGATCTATTAGCAGACCCAAAAGAAATTGCTGAGCATGTTCAATTGATGGATTTAGGTAGAAACGATGTGGGAAGGGTTTCTAAAACAGGTACTGTAAATGTTACAGATAAAATGATAATAGAGAAATACTCGCATGTAATGCACATTGTTTCAAATGTTGAAGGCGTTATTAAAAATAAATTATCTGCAATAGATGTTTTAAAGGCTTCGTTTCCAGCTGGGACAGTTAGTGGTGCTCCAAAAGTTAGAGCTATGGAGATTATTAACGAATTGGAAGATACCAAGAGAGGGGTTTATTCAGGAGCTGTAGGTTACCTTGGTTTTGATGGCGATATGAATGTTGCAATTGCAATTAGAACAGCAGTTATTAAAGATAATATGCTATATGTTCAAGCAGGTGCAGGTATAGTAGCTGATTCAGTCCCTAAGAATGAATGGGTAGAGACACAAAATAAAGCAAAAGCAATCTTAAAGGCTTCAGAGCTAGTTCAATCTGGTCAGAGCGAGTGAAAAAATGATAGTGATGATAGATAATTACGATTCTTTTACTTACAATCTTGTACAGTATTTTTCTGAGCTTGGGCAAGATGTTGTTGTCCACAGAAATGATCAAATAACAACTAATAAAATACAAGAACTAAACCCCAATTATATAGTGATTTCTCCTGGCCCATGCACTCCAAAACAAGCAGGTATCTCCCTAGAGGTAGTCGATTTTTTTAAGGGAAAGATCCCAATATTGGGGGTCTGTCTCGGGCATCAAACAATCGGCCAAGCATTTGGCGGCAAAATTACTCATGCAAAAACTATAATGCATGGTAAAACATCTAAGATTTATCATAACAATGAAGGAGTTTTTAAGGGAATTGAAAATCAGTTTATTGCTACCAGATACCATTCTTTGGTAATTGAAAAGGCATCTTGTCCAGAATGCTTTGACATAACTGCCTGGACAGAAGACGGTGAAATTATGGGTATTAAGCATAAAATGTATCCCATAGAGGGCGTTCAATTCCATCCCGAATCAATTTTGAGTCAATATGGGCATGACTTATTAAGAAACTTTATAGAAAATAATGGCTAAACAATTTAAAAATTATTTAAATTCTCTTATCAGAGGGGAAGACTTATCTTCTTCTGAGATGGGTATTTTGATGAGTTTAATTATGACCGGGAAATTAAGCTCCGCTCAAATAGCTAGTTGCCTTGTTGCAATGCAAATTAAGAGTGCAATTCCAAATGAGATAGCAGCAGCAGCTTTAGTTATGCGTGAACACTCTAATAAAGTATCAGTAAAAGACACCCAATATCTTATAGATACATGTGGAACTGGTGGGGATAGCCTGCAAACATTTAATGTGTCAACTATAAGTGCAATTGTAGCTGCTGCTGCTGGCGCAAAAGTTGCAAAACATGGAGGAAGGTCAGTCTCGTCTAAATGTGGAAGTGCTGATGTATTAGAAACACTGGGCGTCGATGTTAATTTAGACTATAAAAGACTAGGTCAATTAGTGGACACTATTGGCATAGGTTTTATGTTCGCACCTAACTATCATCCGGCTATGAAACATGTAGCTTCAGTTAGAAAAGAATTAGAAGTCAGAACAATTTTTAATTTACTTGGACCTTTAACTAACCCAGCTTCTACTTCTAAGCAAGTCGTGGGTGTCTATAGTAAAGAACTTACTACGACTTTTGCAGAAGTCTTACAAAAGCTTGGTAGTGAGCATGTCCTTGTAGTTCATGGTGAGGATGGTATGGATGAAATTTCTATTACAGGAAAGACTTTTGTTGCTGAATTAAAAGACAATGTCATAAAAGAATATACTATTGAACCTTCATTGTTTAATCTGAAGGTAGCAAGTTTAGAGGATATTATTGTTGAAGATCCTGCTCATTCAAAACAAATGATTCTTGATATTTTAAGTGGTAGATTATCTGTTGCTAGAGATATTACACTTTTAAATGCTGGGGCAGCTATCTATATAAGTGGCCTAGCTAATAGTATAAAATCTGGGATTCTAATGGCTTCAGATGCAATAGACCAAGGAAAAGCAATGGAAAAATTAAATCAATTAATAGATTCATCAAATGGCTAATATACTAGATAAAATCTTAAGCACTAAAGAGCTTGAAGTTGAGCATGCTAAGTCTATCAAATCTATTGATAAGATTCATGATGAAATTAAGCTAGCCACAAAGCCTCGAGATTTTATCGGGGCAATTAGGGATAAGCATAAAAATAGTTTACCTGCTGTGATCGCAGAAATTAAAAAAGCAAGCCCATCAAAAGGAGTGATTAGAACTAACTTTAATCCAGAATCTATTGCCAAATCATATGAAGCTGGTGGAGCAGCCTGCATTTCAGTTTTAACGGACCAAAAATACTTTCAAGGGGACCCGAAATTTTTAGATGTTGTTAAAAAAAATTGTTCGCTGCCTGTTCTAAGGAAAGATTTTATTATCGATTCTTATCAAGTTTACGAGTCAAGAGCATTAGGAGCTGATTGTATTTTACTAATTGCTTCAGCCCTTAATTCAAAAAAATTAAAAGAATTCGAATTCATAGCGCATGATTTAGGCATGGCAGTCATAGTTGAGGCTCACAATGAAGAAGAGCTAGAAAAATCGATATTACTAGATACCCCGCTAGTAGGAATAAATAACCGTAATTTGAAAACATTCGAAGTATCTCTGGATACCTCTATCAATTTAGTAACTAAAATACCTAAAAATCGAATTCCTATTACAGAATCAGGTATTTTAAAGTATTCTGATATTAAATTAATGAATGACAATAAAATTTTTACTTTTTTAGTTGGAGAAGTATTCATGCGAGATGATAATCCTGGTCAATCTTTAAAAAAATTAATAAATTTATGACCATAACTAATCGACCAAGACGTATGAGGCAGCATGACTTTTCTAGAAGATTGATGCGGGAAAATAATCTCTCTGTTAGCCATTTGATTTATCCAATGTTTGTAATTTCTGGCGAAAATATTAGGGAGAGTATTCCCTCAATGCCAGGAATTCATCGTTTAAGTATCGATCAATTATTAAAAGATGCAAAAGAATGCTTTGATCTTGGCATACCTGCTATTGCTTTATTCCCAGTTATTGAAGATGCATTAAAATCCAATGATGCAAAAGAATGCTTCAATGAGGTCGGTTTAATCCCAAAAGCAGTCGTAGCGCTTAAAAAAAATATTCCAACACTTGGGGTTATAACTGATATTGCTTTAGATCCATACACGAGTAATGGGCAAGATGGACTTACTGATGAAGATGGAAATATTATAAATGATGAAACAGTTGATTTGTTAGTTAAACAAGCCTTATGTCATGCCAATGCCGGTGCAGATATTGTTGCACCTTCAGATATGATGGATGGCCGAGTCGGAAAGATTAGAACAGCCCTAGAGAAAAATAATTTTATTAACACTAAAATATTATCTTATTCTGCAAAATATGCATCTTCATTCTACGGACCATTTAGAGACGCTGTGGGTAGCTCTAAAAAATTGGGTTTATCATCTAAAGAAACATACCAGATGGACCCAGCAAATAGTGATGAGGCTTTATACGAGGTTAAGTTAGATTTAGATGAAGGGGCTGATATAGTAATGGTGAAGCCTGGGATTGCCTATCTTGATATAGTCTTCAGGGTCAAGGAGGCTTTTCAAAAACCTACTTTTGTTTATCAGGTTAGTGGTGAATATGCAATGATTAAAGCTGCTTCTGAAAATGGTTGGCTTGAAGAAGAAGAAGTTGTTTTAGAGTCTTTAATATCTTTTAGGAGAGCCGGAGCGGATGCAATTCTTACATACTTTGCTTTACAAGTTGCAAGATTGATTAAGTAGTTGGGTTAAACTCCATAATTTTTTTAATGCTCATCCCCTTATTGCTTAGTAAATTCTTTTTCTTACCGCGCATATCATTTTCAAAGTAGACTTTTAATTCTATAGGGAACCAAAGTCCTTCAATTATAAATGCAGGGATTATTTTAGTAGATTTCTTTTTGCTTAATTTTTCTTGATAAATTTTATCCTTTACATCAAAAGCAATATTTTTATTTAATAAAATATATTCAACCTCCTTCATATTATCTGTGAAAAGGCTAATTTGAATTTTAGGAAACCTTGGTATTAACCCATCAAGTAATTGACCAGTTAAATGCGGATTAAAGTCTTTAAATAAGGTCATTATAGTTAGCGCCTCATTTTTAATCTTAACTATAATCTCTGAATCAACTTCTTCTTGAAAGATATTTTGGTAATCTTTTAAAGCTAAATCGATTTCATGGTTTGAGGGTAATTTATCACTTGATAGTAAACCTAAATATTTTGCAGCTTTTCTTTTTGCAAATAGATAGTCAGTTATGCCTTCTTCCATCATTATTTCTGCTGCTCTGGCTGCAACTATTAGACGATTATTATTTGGGTTATCAAACATCATTTAAACTTTTAATTAAGTAGGAAATAGGCATTACTATCTGGAAGAAATTCATCATAAAAGTATTCATAAATCCCATTCTCATCTTTGTCCACTAACATTCCATTTTTAGGACTTATCCTTAGAGGGATTATTCCATCTGGGGTTTCTAATATCTTTGTTGGGTATTCTTTTATTATAGGCTTCATATAATCTATCCATATGGGAAGAGCTGCTCTTGAACCACTTTCATGTTTGCCAAGCGTTCGGGGCTGATCAAACCCCATCCAAGTAATGGTTACAATATCTGGATTAAATCCAGCAAACCAAGCATCTACAAGATCGTTCGTTGTCCCTGTTTTCCCAGCTATATCCTCACGCTTTAATCTTTTAGCTTTTCTTGCTGTCCCAGTATTCACTACCTCTTGAAGTAATGAGTTCATAATAAATGCATTTCTAGGATCTATTATTCTAGGAGTTTCCTCGTTTGTAACGGAAAAGTTTTGTTTAATCTTTCTGCCTTTCACATCTATAATTTTTTCAATAAAATATGGCTGTTTTAGGTATCCCCCATTCGCAAAAACTCCATAGGCAGCGACCATCTCTAAAGATGTAACTTGACCGACTCCTAATGCCATTGACAAGTAAGGTGAATGTTTTTTCTTATCAAAACCAAATCGTGTAATGTAATCAAGAGCATATTCTGGATCAATATGCTTTAAAACTCTTATGGCTACTAAATTTTTTGATTTAGCTAGCCCCTCTCTTAGTCTTATTGCACCATCATATTTTTCATTATAATTTTTTGGCTCCCAATTTTGATTAGTATTTAGCTCCTTTGCAGTAATATATATTGGTGCATCATTAACTAGAGTTGCTGGAGTTATACCTTTTTCGAGAGCTGCAGAGTAAATAAAGGGTTTAAAAATAGATCCGGGTTGCCTTTGCGCTTGTGAAACATGGTTATATTTATTCCTATGAAAATCAAAACCACCTACTAATGCTAAAATTGCACCTGTTTTCGGATCCATAGACACTAGTGAGCTTTCGACTTTGGGTAGTTGTGTTGCAATCCAATAATTTCTTTTCTTTACAAATCGAATTACGGATCCTGGCTTTAGTAACCTTTCTCCTTCATTCTCGATAGCCAAATCTTTTTTTAGTAATTTCAAACCTCTCTTATAAACGCTAATTTTTTTTCCGTTTTTAAGAAGAACATCTACTCTTAAGGGCTGTAAATCTAAAATAACCCCAGGAATGAAATCATTATAGGTTGCTATTAGCTTGAGCTTTTTTAATATATATTTATCTCGATCATCATTATTTTTAAACTCTTTAGTCCTAAATTCAATGAAATCTTCGGGTGGGGCTAAATCATGTCGCTCCATATAATTAATTATTCCTTTTTGTACCGCTCGATTTGCCATTATCTGGTTTTTCTTTTTGATTGTTGTGTAAACCTTTAGCCCGCTGGTATAAATTCTATCTCCAAATTCTTCAAATAATGTTTGTCTAACCATCTCGGCTATATAATTTGCCTGAAGTTCACTTTTCATAAATTTATCTTTGAGATCTAAAGAATCTTCTAAAGCTAAAATATAAGTTGGTTTGTCAATATATCCATGACGCAGCATGCTATTAAGAACATCTACCTGTCTTTTGATTGCTAAATGAGGACGAACTAAAGGATTATATCGACTAGGTGCTTTTGGAAGCCCTGCTAGTAGCGCAGTTTCACCTAAGTTTAGTTGATCAAGATTCTTTCCGTAATAGGTATTGGCTGCTGCAGCAAAACCAAAAGATCTTTGCCCTAAATATATTTGATTAATATACAGTTCTAGTATTTCTTCTTTTGAAAGAATCCTCTCTATTTTAATCGCGAGTAAGATCTCGTTTATTTTTCTTTTTAAGGTACGTTCAGAAGTTAGAAAAAAATTCCTTGCTACTTGCATTGTTATCGTACTGGCGCCCTCATGACTTTTGCCTGTTATATTTCTAAGTGCAGCTCTTGTTATACCTATGAAATCTATCCCTGGATGTTCAAAAAATCTCCGATCTTCAATCGATAGAATCGCATTAATCATTTGTTGGGGGGTTTCTGAAATAGCTATAAAATCTCTTCTTTCTTCACCAAATTCTGCAATAAGAACGCCTTCTTTTGAATATATCTGAAGTGGTTGTTTAGGATAATATTTTTCTAAATGTGCAATATTAGGCAGTGTAGGGTATATAAGTGCCGATACAAAAATGACCATTGCTAAAATTGATAAGCTGGCTAGGATGACAAGAAAAATATAATTTTTAATAACTGTATACATAATATATTTTAAATAAAGTTTAACTATAATATTAAACGTTTATTATAGAGGTTTAGTATGAAATTTAAGTTACTAATGTGATAAATTTTTATTATTTTAAATAGAGAATTAAATTGAAAAAAGCAGAAAATATCTTTTTAATTGGTTTAATGGGGTCCGGTAAAACTACTATCGGAAAGCTGTTATCAAAAAATTTAGGTAAAGAGTTTTACGATAGTGATCATGTTGTCGAGGAAAAGACAGGTGTTAAAGTGCCATTGATATTTGAGTATGAAGGTGAAGTAGGCTTTAGAAAAAGAGAAGAAAGTGTTTTGCAAGAATTAGTTCGTCATAAAAGCATCGTGTTAGCTACTGGTGGGGGTATTATTTTGTCTCAAAATAATTGTAAACTACTCAAAGATAACGGACATGTTATCTATTTAAAATCAACCTGTGAGGATTTAGTAGCTAGAATGTCAGAGGATAAGTCTAGGCCTTTACTTCAGGGGGTTGAACTTCGAGAAACCTTAGAAAATTTATTCTCATTTAGAGATCCTATATACTCGTCAACGTCTGACTATATAGTTGAAACTTCTAATAAGCGAATAAATCAGATAACTTCTGAAATCGAATCTTTTATTAAAATACTATGAAAACTATTAATGTAAAACTTGAAAAAAGAGGCTATCCAATATATGTCGGTGGAGGACTTTTAGAAAATTATGACTTATTTGAGAAACATATCAATGGTAAAAGAGTAGCCATCGTAACAAACGATAAAGTTGGCTCTTTATATTTGCAAAAAATTTCAAATACTTTGTCTGTTGAAAAAGAGGTTATGTCAATTATTCTTCCTGACGGAGAAGCCTTTAAGAATGCTGATAGTTTAAATATAATTTATGATAAATTGCTAGCAAGCAAAGCAAATCGCCAAATTACTTTAATTGCTCTGGGGGGAGGTGTTATTGGAGACATGACTGGATTTGCAGCTGCTACATTTATGAGAGGAGTGGACTTCATTCAAATCCCCTCAACTTTATTGTCACAGGTTGATTCTTCTGTAGGAGGAAAGACTGGAATTAATCACCCACTTGGTAAAAATATGATCGGCGCATTCCATCAGCCAAAATGCGTTATCGCTGATATCAATCTAATGGAGACATTGCCTGATAAAGAGCTATCAGCAGGTATGGCAGAGGTTATAAAATATGGTTTAATTCGAGATGTTAGTTTTTTTGAATGGCTAGAAAAGAATATTAAAGGGATTATGCAAAGAGAGCCAAGTCTAATTATTGAGGCTGTTGTTCGCTCATGTCAGAACAAGGCAGATATTGTGGAATCTGATGAATTTGAGTCTGGTATCAGGGCAATTTTAAATTTAGGGCATACCTTTGGTCATGCTATAGAAACTGCTACTGGATATAAAGAATGGCTTCACGGGGAAGCTATTGCAACAGGTATGGTCATGGCAGCTGATCTATCATTACAGATGGGATGGCTTACACCAAAAGAAAATGACAGAATTAAGTCTTTAATTATTAATACTAATCTTCCTATTAATCCTCCAGAAATTTCTAAACAAAAATTTCTTGAATTGATGCAGCTTGATAAAAAAACAAAAGAAAATCAAATAAATTTGGTTCTACAGCAAGGCATTGGAAAAGCTGTTCTAACAAATCAGTATGATAATGAGAAATTTCATAATACCCTTTCAAAGAAAACTTTCTAACAGATTCTGATGATATTAAAACCTTATGCAGCAGATCCAAGTAGCTCAATAGGGCGACAATATGAAGAAACAAAATCAAAATTTAGAAATGATTTTCAAAGAGATAGAGACCGTATAATTCATTCATCTGCATTCAGACGTCTTGAATACAAGACCCAAGTTTTTGTAAATCACGAGGGCGATATGTTCCGAACACGCCTTACTCATTCATTAGAAGTTTCCCAGATTTCAAGAGGAATAGCGCGAACATTAAACTGTCACGAAGATCTTGCTGAAGCTATTGCCTTGGCACATGACCTTGGGCATACTCCTTTTGGACATGCCGGGCAAGATTCTTTAAATACATGTATGAAAAATTTTGATGGGTTTGAGCATAACTTACAGTCCTTAAGGGTCGTTGATTTGTTAGAGCAACGATATGCTGATTTTGATGGATTAAATTTAACTTTTGAGACGCGAGAGGGAATCTTAAAGCATTGCTCTATAAAAAATGCGAAAAA
>CAZPCL010000023.1:0-11383 GCA_964585105.1 uncultured Methylobacillus sp. | reverse complement strand
GCTTATGGTGTTTCAAACCTTGACGTAGCATCCGGTGAAACAAACGCTACTCTAGTTGAAGAAAGTGAACGTTGGACAGTGGGTGCATACCATCCATTGACTAAGCATCTAAATTTAGTTGCTGAGTACAATTCAACAGAATCAACTGGTCAAGACTCATCAAACCAAACTGAGAATGATTCAATGTCTCTTGGTGCGATCTTATTCTTCTAGGATTTAAATCTTAGTAGAAGTTTGACAAGTAGTAGATTAAATTAAAAACGGCATCTTCGGATGCCGTTTTTTTTATTTCTTTATTTAATGATCATATGAAATAATAGAAAAAAATAAAAATCCTAAAATATGAAAAATAATAACAATCTGAACGAACTATTAATTCAAGCTGCAGCCTTAATTAAGGCAAAACAATTCGATAAAGCAATACCTGTTTATGAAGCAATACTAGAAATTGATGATGTAAATATTAAAGCGCTGACTCACTTACCGATAATGTACATAATGAAGAAACGCTTTCAAGAAGCGGTAGATATGATAAATAAATCGTTTAAGGTAGTAAAGCCAGAAATAGGTGATTATCAAAATTTAGCGAATGCTTATGCAGAATTAAAAGATTATAAAAACGCAATAAATTCGTATAAAAAAGTTATTAAAATAAATCCAAAAATTACGAAAGTATATAAATTATTAGGCGATATACAAATGGAGGTTCCCGATTATTTAGGGGCTATTGATGCATATAAGCATGCATTGGAATTGTCCCCTGAAAAATTTGAGCAATTATTTGATTTAGGAGTAGCACTAGAATATTCTGGCAATCATATAGATGGACTGAGCTTATTAACTGATGCTATTAAAATTGAACCAAATCATGTTGAATGTAATAATAGATTGGCATCATGCCTAAGTACCAATGGCAGGTATAAAGAAGCTAAAATTATTTACAAGAAATTAATGGTATTAATACCAGATGCAGTATCACCAAGAATAGATTATTCATCAAATTTATTATATGAGGGAAAATATGATGAGGCAGAAAAAATATTAACAGAGATTGTAATAAAAAATCCAACAAAATATCAAGCAAAATTGAATCTAAGTTTTCTTCATCTACATAAGAAAAATTTTTCAGAAGGATGGAAATATTTTGATAACAGAGTGTATGTTAGGAATAGTATAGATAAGTCAACAAGATTCGATAAGATTAACAAATATCTTGATATTGATGTCGACAAAAAAACCTTAAAGACAAGTGATAGGATATTGATTTTATTGGATGGCGGACTTGGCGACGTAATTCTTGGTTTAAGTATGCTAAAAGAATTCAATAAAAAATATAGCAACATAAGTGCAGAAGTCGATTTTAGATTAATTAGCCTAGCTAAAAGATCTTTTCCGGATGTTCAATTTTATCCAATTAGTATTCATAACCATGAGATTCTAATTAAACATAATTTCAATCAGTTTGATAAAGCTATTTATTGGCTGAGTCTAGGTAAATACGTTCGTCAAGATATAAAGAGCTTTCCGCAAAAGCCTGTAGGCTTCTTAAAGGCAGACACTAATAATATAAATAAAATAAAAAATAAATTAAAAAAAGATAAAAAGATTATATGTGGAATTTCTTGGAAAAGTGCTGCGGCTGAGGGCGCTCATAAAAGTATTAAACTTGAAAACTTAGCACCTATTCTATTAACTAAAGGTATTAGATTTTTAGACTTACAGTACGAAACTGAAATAAATTTTGGCCAAACTGCAGTAGAAAAAGAAAATATAAAAAATAATAAAAATATTATAATTGAGGACTATCAAGGCATTGATAAATTCATGGATATTGATGGGTTATCCTCATTGATATCAAATTGCGATATTATTGTTACCACGAGTAATGTAACAGCTCATTTAGCTGGGGGACTTGGCATTAAAACTTATTTGTTTGTTCCTTTTTCACGAGGAAGGCTTTGGTATTGGCATGAAAATAACGGTGTTAGTATTTGGTACCCAAGTATTAGAGTATTCAAAGCAGAATCTGTTGGTGAATGGGGAGATATATTTGAAAAAATTGCCAAAGAAATTGAACAGGAAGTAAATTAGATTTTTGGAATCACAAACTCTTTAATTTTTCTAGTCACAGTGTTTCTACCAATTCCTAATATCTCAGCAGCTTCTAATTTTCTATTTTTTGTATGCTCCAGAGTTTTTTCAATTATAATTTTTTCAACTTGGTCTACAAAAAATTTATATAACCCCGGCTTACCATTTAGTAACTGTCTAGATAAATCTCTAGCTAAATTCTCTTGCCACTCAGCTGAACCGCTATTTAAATTAACTGGCTCATCTTTAAGCTCAGAAGGCAAATCACTAACGATTATTTGATTTCCAGGAGACATGACAGTTAACCAATGACATACGTTTTCAAGTTGCCTCACGTTTCCTCTCCATTGAAGATGGTTGAAATACTCCAAAACTTCTTTAGATAGCAATTTAGGCGATACATTTAATTGATTAGCACTTTTAGTTAAAAAGAATCGAGATAAAGTCGGTATGTCCTCAATCCTTTTTCTTAAAGGAGGTACTGTGATTCTTATTACATTTAATCTATGAAACAAATCCTCTCTAAATTTTCCATTTTTTACAGACTCTTCTAGATCTTGGTGCGTTGCAGCGATAACCCTTACATCAACCTGAATAGAATCTGCACCACCTATTCGATAAAACTTACCATCACTTAAGACACGTAATAATCTTGTTTGAAGCTCCATTGGCATATCGCCAATTTCGTCTAAAAATAATGTGCCGCCATCAGATTGTTCAAACCTTCCTTTTCGGGAGCTTTGAGCACCAGTAAATGATCCTTTTTCATGGCCAAATAGCTCCGCTTCAAGAAGGTCCTTCGGAATAGCTGCGGTATTAATAGCAATAAAAGGAGAACTATTCCTGTTACTATTTTTGTGAATCGCATTTGCCACTAATTCTTTACCTGATCCAGATTCACCATTGAGTAAGACGGTTGCATTTGATTTGCTTAGTCTTCCAATTGCGCGAAATACTTCTTGCATAGATTGTGCTTGACCTATAATTTCTGGGAGTTCGGTACCTTGTGAGCTAGAATTATTATCAGCCACAGTAATTTGATCTAAAGCTTGATTTATAATTTCTAGAACCTTATCAATATCAAAAGGCTTAGAAATATATTCGAAAGCACCTTGTTGAAATGCAGAGACTGTAGTGTCGAGGTCAGAATAAGCTGTCATGATAATAATTGGTATTTGAGGAAATTTTTCTTTTACTTTAGTTAAAAAATCAATGCCTGATTCTCCGGGCATACGAATATCACTCACAATAACAGACGGAATTTCATGATTGAATTGATTGATTGCTTCATTAGTATTACTAAAGGACTGAAAGGGAAGTTTAGCCCTTGATAGTGCTTTTTCAAAAACCCACCTGATAGATTTGTCATCATCGAGAATCCATACCTTTTTCATTTAACCACCTCATTTATTTTTAAATTATTCTCTATGGGAAGAATGATCGAAAATTTTGTTCTACCTGGGGCACTAGAGCAATCAATCATGCCATTGTGTTGAGTTATGAAGTTCTGAGCCAATGAGAGGCCTAAGCCAGATCCAGATTCTTTGTCAGATACCAATGGATAGAATATCTTATCTAAAAATTCATTCTTAATTCCTGGCCCATTATCAATAATATCTAAACGTATTGCAGTCGTGTGTTTCTTCTTGTGGAATACAATTTGACTTTCTGCTCGGGTAATAAATTCTAAGCGCATACTTTCTACAGGGTTTTCGCTGAGCATTGCTTGTACACCATTTCTAGTAACATTTAAAACAGCTTGGATTAGCTTTTCTCTATCCCCAATGAATTCAGGCAAGCTAACATCATAATCTCTTATGAGCTCTAAGTTTACGGGAAATTCTGACAATATTAAGCTTCGAACCCTTTCTAAAATCTCATGAATATTAGTTTTTTTATAAACAGGAAGCTGGTGCGGGGTTAATAATTTATTCATAAGATTTTGAAGTCGATCTGCTTCATTGATTATAATTTGTGTGTATTCTTTTAAAGATCTCTCATTCAATTCTTTTTCTAGCAGTTGGGCTGCACCTCTTAAGCCACCAAGGGGATTTCTAATTTCATGAGCAAGGTTTCTTAAAAGTTCTGAATTGGCTTGTTGCTGTATAAACATCCTTTCTTCACGAGCTACCCTTAGTTGCTGATCCATTTGAATGAATTCTACTAAAAAATCAAATTTTTTATGTTCAATTGGGGTGATTGTGAAGCTTACGCAGATAGTTTTATTTTGTTTGGTTTTAATAAAATATTCATGTTCACGATAGGAACTTTGTTTAGATTTCGATCTACTAAGGGCATCCTTGAAAAATTTAATATCTTCAAAAAACAAACCAATGCCTTCATTAACTACTTGGTCATGACTTAGTTCAAACAAAACTTCAGCACTTGGGTTTATATACTGAATGATTAAATCTTTATCACAAACAAAAATAGCGGTAGCTAGATATTCCATACCTTTCAAATAGCTTTTTGTTATTCCTGATATCATTTTTTAACTCCCATAAACTTTATCAAGTAAGAATGAGTCCAGAATTTAATGTTCTGTTTCATTAGACCCTGTTAAAGTGCTACTTTGACTTTATTGCCCAGCATGCACAATATCAGTGCATATTTTTTTTAGTTAAAAAAAGGGCAGATTCAAATCTGCCCTTTTAATTAAAACTTATAAACTGTAATACATATCATATTCAATTGGATGAGGAGTCATTCTTAATCGTGTGACCTCTTCCATTTTTAAATCAATAAAACTATCAATAAAGTCATCAGAGAATACCCCACCTATAGTTAAAAATTCTCTATCCACTTTTAATGCCTCTAGAGCTTCTGGCAATGTCGCAGCAACCTGAGGTATTTTTGCTTCTTCTTTAGCTGAAAGATCGTACAAATCTCTTGATTCAGCTTCACCCGGGTGAATTTTATTTTGGATACCATCCAGGCCAGCCATCATTAAGGCACTGAAGGCTAAATATGGGTTCGCCATTGGGTCCGGGAACCTAACCTCAATACGCCTAGCTTTATCAGTTGATACATATGGGATTCGGATTGCAGCAGATCTATTTTTTGCAGAATATGCAAGCATTACTGGTGCTTCAAAGCCAGGAACTAGACGTTTGTATGAATTTGTTGATGGATTAGTGATTGCGTTCAATGCTTTACCATGCTTAATAATTCCACCGATGTAGTAGAGAGCTGTGTCACTTAAATTTGCATATTTATCTCCCGCAAACATATTTTTTCCATCCTTCCAGATTGATTGGTGAACGTGCATCCCTGTTCCATTATCATTTAATATTGGTTTTGGCATGAAGGTGGCTGTCTTGCCATATTTATGAGCTTCATTCATGACAACATATTTAAGTATCTGAGTCCAATCCGCTCTCTGAGTTAGTGATGAAAATTTAGTACCAATTTCATTTTGACCTGCTCCTGCAACTTCGTGATGATGGACCTCAACAGGTACGCCCATTGCTTCAAGTGTTAGACACATTTGTGATCGAAGATCTTGTAAAGAGTCAACAGGCGGAACTGGAAAGTAACCCCCTTTAACCCTAGGTCGATGACCAAGATTACCTGCACCATCATAGTCATTGTTAGATTCCCATTCCGCTTCTTCAGATCCAATATTGACTGATGAACCACTCATTCCAGAATTCCAAGTGATTGAGTCAAATACAAAAAATTCAGGCTCAGGGCCAAAATAGATAGTGTCACCAATACCAGTTGTCTTAAGATACTTTTCAGCTCGATCAGCAATTGTTCTTGGGTCCCGATCATATCCTTTTCCATCTGTTGGATCTACAACGTTACAGGTTAGTATAAGTGTTCTTTCTTCCATGAATGGATCAATATTAGCTGTATTTTCATCAGGAAAAAGTAACATATCTGATGCATTAATCCCCTTCCAACCAGCAATAGATGAGCCGTCAAAAGCATGCCCTTCAGTAAATTTACTTTCATCAAAAGCGGATGTCGGAACAGTTACATGTTGTTCTTTTCCTCTAGTATCAGTAAAACGAAGATCAATAAATTTAATTTCCTGTTGTTTAATTTTTTTCATTACATCAGCGACGGCCATACTAAAACTCCTTAAAAATTAATTACTTTGTATGTATAATATATAAAGCAGAATCTATACCAATATTTATTTCGCTAAAATACTCTATTTATTTGCAAAATACACTAAATATATAATATATGCACTATAATAGTGCATTTTTAAATAACTATATACGTTTTTGTAATACATTAAGTTATTTATCTCCATAATTTTTTTATGTTTATAATATTAAATTAATGAAAAACAAAATAAAAAAATTTGCAGTTCTTGGACACCCAATTTCACATTCCCTTTCGCCTCAGATACATTCTTTATTTGCAAAAGAATTTTCTATTGACTTGGAGTATCAAAAATTTGATGTCAACCAAGATAATTTTCTAGAGAATATTAAGCGTTTAGAAGGAGAGGGCTATGATGGACTGAATATCACGCTCCCATTAAAGAATAATGCTTTTCAGATCTGTGATGAAGTTTCTGAAAGGGCATCTTTATGTAAGTCAGTTAATACAATAATATTTTCTGATAATAAAATTTTTGGAGATTCAACTGATGGTAAAGGGTTAGTAAGCGATCTAAAAAATAAAAATATCAATATAAAAAATAAAAGTATTTTGTTAGTCGGGGCAGGTGGAGCTGCAAACGCTGTAATTTATGACCTTGTGCAAGGTAAGCCAAAGCAAATATTATTAAGTAATAGAACTTTTATCAAAGCAATTGAAATGAAAGATTACTGGGAAAAATTTTCAGATAAACACAAAGTTATTATAAAACCTATAGATTTAAAATACTCTCACAAGATTAATTTTGATTTAATTATAAATGCCACATCTTCATCAATAACGTCAAATGATTCACCTGTAACAGCAGATACTTTTAATTTCTTAAATATTAAAGGCGTATGTTATGACATGATGTACGGAGCCGAAACTCCGTTTATGAAATGTGCTTCTAAGAAAACTGATGCAGTTTATAATGGCCTGGGGATGTTGATAGAGCAGGCAGCAGTCAGCTTTAATATTTGGCACCAGGTAAAGCCAACAACAATAAAAGTTGGAGAATTATTAAAAAGCTTATAAGTATTTTTTTAAATATTTACCAGTAAAGCTTTTTTTATTCATTATGATTTTTTCAGGTGGACCTTCCGCAATAATTTCACCACCACCGTCACCACCCTCAGGACCTAAATCTATAATCCAGTCAGCAGTTTTAATTACATCAAGATTGTGCTCAATTACTACTAGAGTATTTCCATTCTCTCTTAGTTGGTGAAGGACATTTAATAATAATTGGATATCAGCAAAATGTAAGCCAGTTGTTGGCTCATCAAGAATATAAAGCGTTCTCCCGGTATCTCTTTTTGATAGTTCTAACGCCAACTTTACTCTTTGAGCCTCTCCGCCAGAGAGGGTCGTTGCATTTTGACCTAGCTTAATGTAGCCGAGACCCACATCTAAAAGAGTTTTAAGTTTTCGTTCTATTGTAGGAACTGCCATAAAAAACTGATGCCCTTCTTCAACAGTTAGGCTTAAAATATCATGAATATTTTTACCTTTATAATATATTTCGAGTGTTTCTCGATTGTACCTATGGCCATAACAAACATCGCATTCAACATATACATCTGGTAAGAAATGCATTGCAACTTTAATAACACCATCCCCTTCGCATGACTCACACCTGCCACCTTTTACATTAAAGGAAAATCTTCCTGGATTGTATCCTCTTGTTCGACTTTCTTGAACTTTGGAAAATAAATCTCTAATTGGGGTAAACATGCCAGTATATGTAGCTGGGTTAGATCTTGGTGTTCTTCCAATGGGGTTCTGATTCACATCTACAACCTTATCGAAAAAATCAAATCCATGGATATTTTCATAGCTTGCAGGCTCTGAATTACTTCGATATAGATGCTTGGCAACGGCTTTATAAAGGGTGTCATTAATAAGTGTGGATTTTCCACTCCCAGAAACTCCTGTAACACATGTAAAAAGACCAATAGGAAGGTTTAAATTAATACTTTTTAGATTGTTACCAGCAGCCTTTGTTATTTTAAATATAGATTCAGTAGGAATCTTTATTTTATTTGAAACGGAAATCTTTTTTTGACCACTTACATATTGGCCTGTTAAAGAAGTTTTATTTTTTGAAATTTGTTCAGGTGTTCCCTGCCCAACAATCTCACCTCCATGAATTCCAGCACCAGGCCCAATATCAACCACATAATCAGCAGCCATAATTGCATCATAATCATGCTCAACTACAATAACAGTATTTCCAATATCCCTAAGGTTTCTAAGGGTTTGAAGAAGTTTGTCATTATCTTTTTGGTGGAGTCCAATAGAAGGCTCATCCAAAACATACATTACCCCTGTTAAGCCACTACCAATTTGGGAAGCTAGTCTTATTCTTTGAGCTTCACCACCCGAAAGAGTCTCCGCTGATCTTGAGAGAGATAAATAGTCTAGGCCAACATCTATTAAGAAATTTAGTCTATTTTTTATTTCCAGGATTATTTTACTGGCGACTTGAGCACGGAAACCTACTAATTTAATATTATTAAAAAAATCTAAAGATTTTTTAAGGGGAAACTGACAAATTTCATGAAGATTTAAATCACCAACCAGTACATTCCTTGCTTCAATTCTTAAACGAGTTCCTTTACACGAAGGACACTCTTGATTACTTAAATACTTTGCAAGCTCATCACGAACAGCACTTGAATCAGTTTCCTGGTAGCGTCTTTTAAAGTTATTTATTATTCCTTCAAAAGGATGTTTCCTTTGATTGATAGATCCTTGTTCGTTGAAGTAACTAAACTCAATTTGTTCTTTATCACTTCCAAACAAGATAATTTTTTGGATGTTATCTGGTAAATCTTGATAAGGTATTTCAAGATCAAAATCATAATGCTTTGCAAGGCTATTTAGCATTTGATAATAAAATTGATTACGCTTGTCCCAACTTTTGATAGCACCAGATGATAGAGGGAGTTGAGGAAAAGCTACAACACGAGTTGCATCAAAAAAGTTTTTATGTCCTAATCCGTCACAGTCGGGACATGCTCCCATTGGATTATTGAAAGAAAATAACCTTGGCTCTAACTCTGTCAACGCATAGTCACAATGAGGACATGAAAATTTTGCAGAGAATAGCTGAGTTTCTTCACTATCCATATTTACAGAAATAATTTTACCATCAGCTATTTTTAGACCTGTCTCGACCGACTCAGTTACACGTTGTTTAATATCTTGATGAATCTTGATTCTATCAACTACGACATCTAACTGATGCTTTGTATTTTTTTGAATAGCTGGAATATTGTCTATCTCATAAATAGTCCCATCTAACCTAATCCTTATAAACCCTTGTGCTCTTAACTCGTCAATTAAATCTATGTGACTACCTTTACGATTGTTTACTACGGGGGCAAGAATCATAATTTTTGAATCTTCTGGGAGGGATAAAAGTTGATCAACTATTTGTGATACAGTTTGTGCTTCAAGTTTTATTTTATGATTAGGACAGTATGGGTCTCCAGCCCGAGCATATAGCAAGCGTAAATAATCATGAATTTCAGTTACTGTTCCGACTGTTGATCTTGGATTGTGTGAAGTTGATTTTTGCTCAATTGATATCGCAGGAGATAATCCTTCAATCATATCCACATCAGGTTTATTCATTCTGTCTAAAAATTGCCTAGCGTATGCAGACAAGGATTCAACATACCTTCTTTGGCCCTCAGCATAGAGCGTATCAAAAGCTAACGATGACTTTCCAGATCCAGATAAACCTGTAATAACTATTAGTTTATTTCTAGGGAGGTCTAGCGAAATATTTTTTAAGTTATGGGTACGGGCCCCTTTAATTTTTATGTAATCCATTTAATCTTATCTTTTTTAGGGAGCAACCTGATATTATATTTTATAATCTCAAATTTAGAAACATAAGTTTTACTTTTCATGAGAATGTAAGTGAATGTTGCCATCAGAAATTAAATCTAGCTTACTAATAGCTTCGATTTACTCATTCTGGATGCTTAGAATTTTTTTAATATTCTTGACACAATTTTTGTTTATATATTTTCTGATGGAATTATTGGCATCTATAATAGCTTTAATAGTTTATTTTATTGGGTTTAACTATTTGGAAGCTTCTTTATCAAGTTTGGTTAGTAAGTTGGCACCAATCCAAAGGAGAGGTTTAGCATTAGGGGTGTATAATACATCTCAATCTTTAGGTATTTTTGTTGGTGGATCACTTGCTGGATTGATTGCAGGTTTTTATGGTTACCAGGGTGCTTTTTTATTTTGTAGTCTACCTATAATAATTTGGTTGTTTTTATCTATATCTATGAAAATGCCATTTAGGAAAAAAATTAAATTAATTAAATCACTTAGATATGAGAAAGTAATAATTATTTAGATAATCAATAGGAGAAAATATGCCGTCAGTTAATAAAGTAATGTTACTAGGTAATTTAGGGAGAGATCCTGAAGTAAGAACTTTTCCAAATGGAGACTCAGTATGTAATTTTAGTATTGCTACAAGTACATCATGGAAAGATAAGGCTTCAGGAGAAAAAAAAGAAAAAACAGAGTGGCATAATATTGTGATGTATAGAAAATTGGCTGAGATTGCTGGTGAGTACTTAAAGAAAGGTAGCTCAATTTTTGTTGAAGGTAGCCTTCAAACAAGAAAGTGGCAGACTAAAGAAGGTCAAGATAGATATACGACAGAAATCGTTGCAGACACTATGCAAATGTTAGGAGGCAGAGATAGTCGAGTTAGTGAGTCAAGTAATTCGGGCGATAATTTTAGCCAGGAGCCAGCAAGAGTAAATAAAAATGATGTAAATACAAGCTCATCAGGTGAGCCTACTCTTGAACTTCCTGACGACGATATTCCATTTTAATAAGGGTTTTATAAAATGCCTTTATACGAATACTTATGTTCTCAATGTGAGCATCAAGATGATGTTCTTGGAAAATCGTCTGTCGAACCTTTGCTTAATTGCCCTGCTTGTAATAATAAAACATTTCAGAAGCAAGTTTCTGCCCCCCACTTTAAGCTAAAAGGATCAGGTTGGTACGAAACAGACTTTAAAAATAAACCGAAGCCAGAGAGTGGTAAAATCGATAATGAAAAAACTAAAACTAAAACTGAAACTTCAAAAAAAATATTATTAAGAAAAACTTTTTAACAGGCTTGTTAGTTTTAATTCCCCTTATTTTAACA
>CAZPCL010000022.1:0-11510 GCA_964585105.1 uncultured Methylobacillus sp. | reverse complement strand
TTAGGTTGACTAGGATAATTTTTCGCCGCAATAACAACAGTAATTGCTGAACCTTGATCCCATTCAGCTTTATAATTTCCTAGCTTTTTTTCTGATGCTGCTAGAAGTATTTTAAAGAAATCGCTTTCAAGTCTGAAAAGAATTGGCTGAGTTTCTGGATCCCCCATTCTACAATTGAATTCAAGAGTTTTAATTTGACTCTGATTATCAATCATCAATCCAGCATATAAAAATCCTGTGAATTCTATACCATCTTTCTTCATACCTTTAATGGTTGGAATAATAACCTCACTCATAATTTTTTGGTGTAATTTTGAAGTTACAATGGGAGCCGGTGAATAAGCACCCATACCGCCTGTATTTGGACCAAGGTCAGAATTTAGGAGCCTCTTGTGATCTTGGCTTGAGGCTAAAGGAAGAATAGAATCTCCATCACATATAACGATGAAACTAACTTCTTCTCCCGTTAAAAATTCTTCAATAATAACTCTGGCCCCTGCATCTCCAAATAAATTATCTTCAAGCATTGAGTCTACCGCAGCTATTGCCTCATCAATGGTCATTGCAACTACTACACCTTTTCCAGCTGCCAACCCATCTGCCTTAATCACAATTGGGGCCCCTTCTTGATTAATATAATTATGCGCATCCTCAATATTTATAAATGTTTTGTATTTAGCAGTTGGAATTTTATGACGCTCCATAAATATTTTGGAAAAATCTTTTGAACTTTCAAGCTGAGCAGCTAATTTTTTTGGACCAAAAACTTTTAAATTGTTTTCTAGAAAAACATCTACAATTCCATTAGATAACGGAACTTCTGGGCCAATAATTGTGAGATCTATTGCTTCTTTCTTTGCAAATAAAACTAATTGGTCTATGTCATTTGAATCAATATCAATATTTTCTACCTTTTCCTCTAAGGCAGTTCCTCCATTACCCGGAGCAATAAAAACTTTTTTGATAAGAGGACTTTGTTCTATTTTCCATGCTAATGCATGTTCGCGACCACCATTGCCTATTATTAGCGCTTTCATATTTAATGTTTAAAGTGTCTTATGCCAGTGAAAATCATCACCAAGCCAAGTTCATCAGCTGCCTTAATTACTTCCTCATCTTTAATACTCCCACCAGGCTGAATAACACATTTAGCACCATAACTTGAAAGCACATCAATACCATCTCTGAATGGAAAAAAAGCATCCGAAGCTACTACACTATCTGTTAAGGATATTTTAGCAGTTTCTGATTTTAGCGCAGCAATTCTTGTGCTGTCGACCCTACTCATTTGCCCAGCACCAACCCCAAGTGTTTTTTTATTTTTACAAAAAACAATTGCATTAGACTTAACATGTTTAGCAACTTCCCAAGCAAAACCTAAATCATCTATCTGATCTGGACTTGGTTTTAATTTAGTTACTACTTTGCATTTACTAATATCTAGCTTGTGATTATCGCTTGTTTGAACCAACCATCCACCACTAATCTTTTTAAAGTCAAATTGTTTGTCTAACGTATTTATTGAAACTTTTAATAATCGAATATTTCTTTTTGATTTAAAAATATTTATTGCTTCAAGAGAATAGCTAGGGGCAATTATTACTTCAACAAATTGTTTCATAATTAATTCCGCTGTTTTTAAATCCATTTCTTTATTGATAGCTATAATCCCACCAAATGCTGAGGTTGGGTCAGTTGAGAAAGCACCTTGGTAGGCATCACTTATCTTATTAGCAGAGCAAACACCACAAGGATTTGCATGTTTTACGATTACACACGATGGGTCAGAAAATAACTTAACACACTCCCATGCAGTATCTGAATCATTTAAATTGTTAAATGATAACTCTTTACCTTGAATTTGAGAAAAATTTGCAAGAGCACCATTTTTAATATTTGGCTCAGTATAAAATGCAGCTTTTTGATGTGGGTTTTCTCCATAACGCATATCCATCTTTTTAATCATTTTTTGATTCAATATTTTAGGAAAGTCTATTTTTTTATTGCTTTGACAAAGGTAATTACTAATAACGCTATCATATTGTGCGGAATGTGAAAAAGCATTTTGAGCAAGTTCAAATCGGTATTGCTCGTCTATTCCACCTTTGCCAATAAGTAATTGATTTGAGAAAAAATCATATTCATTTGGATTTGTTAATACAGTAACACTTTTATAATTTTTTGCAGCGGCTCTAATCATAGTAGGCCCGCCAATATCAATATTCTCAATTGCTAATTCTAGAGTACATTTGGGGTTAGCAATTGTTTCTTTGAAAGGGTACAAATTAACGATGACGAGATCGATTTGTGGGATATCATTTTTTTCAAGTATTTTTGTATGCTTTGGATTATCTTTTTGAGCTAAGATACCACCGTGAATTTTTGGGTGCAAGGTTTTCACTCTACCATCGAGCATCTCTGGAAAACCAGTGTAATTACTTACATCAATTACTTTAATATCATTGTCTTTTAGTAATGAAGCCGTCCCACCTGTGGAAATAATCTCAATGTTTAGACTTTTCAGCACTTTGGCTAACTTTATAATATTTTTTTTATCAGAAACACTTATTAAGGCTCTTCTTATTTTTATCATTTTATGTTTCGATTTTATGAATTTTAAGTTTTTTTCTAAGAGTATTTCGATTAAGCCCTAAAATATTTGAAGCTTTACTTTGATTTCCTTCTGCAAGGTTCATTACGTAGAGTAAAAGTGGTTTTTCAACAGAATGCACAACCATATCATAAACACCATTTGGGCTTTCACCAGACAAGTCTTTAAAATACTGATCAAGGAGAATATCAATATCATTTGATAAATTAGCTTTTGTCATTAGGCAACCAATCCAATTTCTTTTTCAGAATCTTCATAAACAATATAGTCATCAATCTTTCTTAATTCATTAAAATATTCTTTAATAAATTCAATTTGGTGGGCATCATTTTCAATTTGATTCATATTAAATCTAAATTGAGCTGAATTCTTAAGTCCTTTTGTATACCAAGATATATGCTTCCTTGCAATCCTGTGACCTCTTTCTACCCCGTAGAAATCATAAAGATCTCTTACATGTTTTATTGTAGTTTTCTCTATTTCGGAGATGGTTGGTGGCGACATATGCTTCCCAGTATCTAGAAAATATTCAATCTCTCTAAAGATCCATGGCCTTCCTTGGGCGGCTCGGCCGATCATAATAGCGTCTGCTTTTGTGTATTCAAGAACAAATTTTGCTTTTTCTGGGGTTGTAATGTCTCCATTAGCAATAACTGGAATATTTATAATTTGCTTAACATCAGCAATAGTGTCATATTCAGCGTCACCCTTATATAAACATGCTCTTGTTCTTCCATGCATCGATAAAGCCTGAATGCCAGAATCTTCAGCTATTCTAGCTATGTTAGTAGCATTTTTATTTTCCTTATCCCATCCTGTTCTAATTTTGAGTGTCACAGGTATATCGACAGATTTAACTACGGCTTTAAGAATCTCTTCTACTAGTTTTTCCTTCTGAAGTAATGCTGACCCTGCCATGACATTACATATTTTTTTAGCAGGGCAACCCATATTAATGTCAATAATTTGAGCGCCCTTTGCCATGTTGAATTTTGCAGCTTCAGCCATCATTTTTGGATCCGATCCTGCAATTTGCACAGAGATTGGCGCAACTTCGCCCTCATGATTTGCTCTTAGAAGTGTTTTTTCACTTCCGTAAAGTAGTGAATTTGACGTTACCATTTCGCTTATAGCCATGCCAGCACCATAATGTTTACATAGCATACGAAAAGGACGATCAGTTACTCCAGCCATTGGAGCTAAAATCAAATTATTTTTAAGTTTATGAGGGCCAATTTGCATTTTAAAGTTATTTAACGGTAAATTAATTGCTTATTTTATAATCAATTAAGAGATTATCAAAATTTAATTTTCACGCCAATTAAATTTCAATTCCTCTAACTTACTCTTTAGATCCTGCATTGCTTTTTTAACATTTTTACTTGACCCTTTTATTCCAAGCTCTAATGTTTTTTTTGGTGCTAATTTTGGAAGGCTATAGATTTTAATCTCTTTATTTCTCTTTTCAATCTCGTTCATAGTGTCAATGAGTATACTTTCACTAATATTATCGAGCCAAATTGATTGGTCTTCTAAATCTTTTGTATTTATTAGGAATTTATATTGGTTATTTATAACCCATTCAATCATTGGCCAGGCCATTTCTGGAAAACCTGGCATAAAGTAATGATGGTTTATAAAAAATCCTGGGATATTATTAATTACGTTGGGAATAAGCTGTGAGTTTTTTGGTAGATCTGCCATTAATATTCTTTTTGGATAGGCATCCTTACCAAACTGATTTTCGATGAGTAACTTTGCTTGAGGATGTTGAACTACAATTTCATTATGGGCTAGTGCTGCTGCATGTCGAGTGCAATCATCTGGGGTAGCACCTATTCCACCAAAACAAAAAACAATAGACCCAACTTTTTCCTGAATAGTTTTTCTAATAATATCTAGGTCATCAGGAATATAATCAACTTTTGAAAGAGATAAGCCAGATTCTTTTAAGGTTTTTATTAGATGCTTTAGGTGCTTATCTTCTCTTTTGCCAGATAATATTTCATCCCCGATAATTATTCCATGTATTTCTTTTTGAGATATATCTATAATATCTGCTTTGTTTCCTGAATTAATGAGCTTGCTCCCAATTAAGACCAGACCCTATATCTGCAATTAATGGAACAGACAGTGAGGCAACATTTTTCATTAGTTTGGGAACTGTCTCTTTAAAAAGCTCTACTTCACTATCGGGGACCTCAAAAACAAGTTCATCATGAACTTGCATAATCATCTTCCCTTTAATATTAGGCTCTTTCTTGATCCAATTATGAACTTCTATCATTGCCAATTTAATCAAATCTGCTGCAGTACCTTGCATTGGACCATTTATTGCAGCCCTTTCTGCTCCAGCCCTTGTAATCGCGTTAGTACCATTAATTTCAGGGAGCCATAATCTTCTCCCAAAATGAGTTTCAACAAACCCTTTTTCTCTAGCAAATTGTTTTGCATCTTCCATATATTTTTTTACTGAGGGATATTTTGTAAAGTAACGTTCAATATAGCTTTGAGCAGCACTTCTTTCAATATTAAGATTTTTAGCAAGGGTAAACGGACCCATGCCATAAATTAATCCAAAGTTAATAACTTTTGCATACCTTCTTTGTTCATTTGAGATAGCATCTATGGAAGTATTAAATATTTCTGCGGCAGTAATTCTATGAATATCTTCATTATTTTTAAATGCCTGGATTAAGCGTTTATCTTTTGATAAATGTGCCATGATTCTTAATTCTATTTGGGAGTAATCTGCAGAAAGTATCTTCGATCCTTTTGGCGCAATAAATGCTTCCCTTACTTTTCTTCCTTCAGGAGTTCGGATAGGGATATTTTGTAAGTTTGGATCAGAGCTAGCTAATCTTCCAGTAATTGCAACTGCTTGATTGTAACTTGTATGAACTCTTCCAGTGTCCTGGTTAATCATTTTTGGTAATTTATCTGTATAAGTATTTTTAAGTTTGGACAGGCTTCGATGTTCTAAAATTAATTTAGGTAATGGATAGTCTTGAGCAAGGGCCTGAAGAACTTCTTCGCTTGTAGACGGTTTTCCAGTAGGAGTTTTTTTGAGTGGTTTAATTTTTAATTTTTCAAAAAGTATTTCTTGAAGTTGTTTAGGTGATGATAAATTAAAAGGCTGGCCAGCAAGAATGAAAGCTTTTTTTTCTAAGCCTATTAACTTTTCTCCAATTTCATGACTTTGCTTTTGTAAGATTTTTGAGTCTATAAGTACCCCATTTCTTTCAACTTGAATAAGGGCTCGCATAGAGGGAATCTCAATCTTTTTATAAACTTTTAGGAGATTTTTATCTTCTTTTAAAAGGGCATTAAAATGTTGGAATAGTTGCAAGGTAACATCTGCATCTTCTGCTGCATATGGAGCAGCATCTTCAATATATACTTGATCAAAAGTAATTTGTTTGACCCCTTTTCCTACAAGGGATTCATAACTTATACAATCATGCCCTAGATATCGTTTACTTAATTTATCCATACCATGACTTTGATTACTTTCCAAAATATAGCTCATTAGCATTGTATCTTCATCAATACCTTCAAGATTAATCCCATAATTAAGAAAAATATGTGCGTCATATTTGATATTCTGACCAACTTTAATAATGTTAGGATCTTCTAAAATAGGTTTCATTTTTTTAATGACCACATCTAAATTTAGTTGGATAAATGCATCTGAACTTTGGTGTTTTAACGGTATATAGCATGCAGAACCAGAATCAATTGATATTGATATCCCAACTAAATTTGCGATCATTACATTTAGCGAATCTGTCTCAGTATCAATTGCAATAATTTTTTTAGCTTTAATTTCTACAATCCATTTATCTAATGTTTGTTCATCATTAATCGTAATATAGTTTTTTTTACCATTGAAATTAAATTTTTCGTTTGTAGGTATTATATTTTTAAGGTCATCTTCAGTAGATTTATATCCATCAGAACCATTTTTTTCGAGGTCTTGAAGCCATCTTGAGAAGTTAAATTCTTTATAAATTTCTTGTAAAATTTTGTTATTAGGTTCTTTTCTTATGAACTCATCCCAATGAACGTTTATATCTAAGTCGCACCTAATAGTAATTAAATCTTTTGCAGTTGGAAGCCAGTTAGTTGCTTTTCTAAGATTTTGTCCGACGACACCTTCAAACATATCAGAATTTTTAACAATTTTTTCAAGGGATTTATACTCATTTAACCATTTAAGCGCAGTTTTAGGACCCACTTTTTCTATACCTGGCACGTTGTCAGCTTTGTCTCCAATTATTGTTAAATAGTCTATTATCAGTGAAGGAGGGACGCCAAATTTATTCTTAACACCATCTATATCAAGCTTTTCGTTGGTCATTGTGTTAATTAATATAGTTTCTTTATTTACAAGCTGGGCAAGATCTTTATCGCCAGTAGAAATAATAACTTTAATTTTATTAGCATTTGCTTTTTTTGAAAGAGTTCCAATAACATCATCAGCCTCAACAGAATCTTTTATCATGATCGGCCACCCCATTGCTGATATTGCTTTTTTAAGCGGCTCTATTTGAATTGCTAACTCTTCTGGCATTTTTGGTCGATTAGCTTTGTAATCACTATATATGTCATTACGAAAGGTTCTTCCTTTCGCATCAAATATACAAACACTATAATCAGATGGAAATTGGCTATGAGTTAGCCTCAGCATGTTTAAAACACCATAAATGACGCCAGTAGGGTGATTATCTTTATTTTTTAATTCAGGTAATGCATGAAAAGCTCGATAAAGATAAGATGACCCATCTACTAATAATAATGTTTTCATAATTTTGATTGCTTAATTCATTTTCATGAATAAACTAATGTATTAGATTAGCTTATTCTATCTTTGTTATTTTAACATCTGTTTGCTTTTGTGATTATGTCAGATTTTGATAGAATTAAGTCTATAGCCAAAGGAATATATAAATGTATAATTTTTTAAAATCACTATTACTTCTTTTTTCTTTAATAAGCCTGAACACCTCTTTTGCAGAAGAAACTCAGATATTGGATGAAATTACTTCTTTGCCTTCAAGTTTTGATTCAGATTATACAGATGAACCTGAAATTACTATCACGAAAGATGGCGCAAGCACAATAGAAGAATATAGAGTTAATGGGCAGCTTTATATGCTTAAGGTAACCCCGAATGGTAATTTTCCTCCATACTATCTTTATAAAGAAATTATGGGCGGTATATGGAATAGAGTGGATGGTATTGAAGAGCCATTAATTGTTCCACAATGGGTAGTGTTAGAATTTTAATAATTTTAAGAAAAAAAGGGGGGGTAACCCCCTTTTTTTAATTTATGGCAGTCTATACATCAATTAACTTAGCTGATTTAAGTAACTGGATAAAAGAATTCAATCTTGAAGGACCTCTTGATTTTAAGGGGATCTCTTCTGGTGTCACTAATTCTAATTATTTAATTACTCTGCCCGACTCAAATTATATTTTGACTATCTTTGAACATAATCATATTGATGAACTTCCATTTTATGTGAATCTAATGACTTATTTAGCTAAAAATAATTTTTCGTGCCCAATGCCTGTTGAAGATAAAAAAGGTCAAGCATTAGGTTTTTTAAAAGAAAAGCCCGCTTTAATGGTTTCCTTTTTAGATGGAAAAGAGAAAGCTATTATTGATGCAAATAGTTGTTATTTAGTAGGAAAAAATTTAGCTAAGCTTCATTTGATAGCAAATGATTTTACAGAACTAAATCAAAATACCAGGGGCCTTTGTTGGATGTCAGATATATACAAGAGTCTCAAGAAGCACATAAACCATGATGATCAAAAAATAATTGAATTAGAAATTAACTTTCAACTATCACTTGATAATACTGATCTCCCTGAGGGGATTATTCATGGAGACCTTTTTAGAGATAATGTTCTTTTTTTAAATGATAATGTTTCAGGTTTTATTGATCTTTATTATGCTTGCAATGAAAGATTAGTCTATGATATCGCTATAACTATAAATGACTGGTGTATAAATGAAGATGGTAAAATTAATAAATTAATGTACATAGAATTTATTAAAGGTTATGAATCTGAAAGAAAGTTAACAGAAAATGAGCAAGACCGTTTAAATAAGGATTTAAGATTGGCAGCACTCAGGTTTTGGCTATCTAGATTAGAAGATTTTTATAACGCAAAAGAAGGGGAGATTATCTCTATAAAAGATCCAAATCATTTTAAAGCTATCTTACTTAATCGTCAGGTGATGGAGAATCATGTTAATTAGAGTAAAAAACTGGATACATAGCTGTTTAATTTTATTCAAACAGTCAATAAGACAGTCATTATTCTTGGGAATGTTGTATGTAACTATTTTTTTGTTTTTCCCAATACTGCCAGGGCTACAATTTATCTCACCTATTACAATTTTTCTTTGGCCATTTATAGTTTTAATCTATATCCATTTCTATCGGGAATTAGACGGTAAGAGAGATTTTAATTTACAATATATTTTTAACTTACTAAAAACTAAATTCAGACCTCTTCTATCACTTGGCGGCCTTACCTTTGTTTTTGCAACAACGGTATCATTTGTTTTTTATTCTGACCTTGGTCCAAAAACTCAAGAAATCAGATCACTTGCTGAAGCCAGCGAAAAGTTTCTTCCTGTATTTACTAAAATTATTCTAATCTCAATACCATTTTTTATGGCAACATGGTTTTCACCATTACTGATAGCTTATAATGATTATAGATTTTTAAAAGCAGTAAAATCAAGCTTTGCGGGAACTTTAATGTTTTCAATACCGCTTCTATTGGGATGGTTTATTTTGACAGGAAGCTTTATTCTTGTAATTCTTTTTGTTAGCTTTCTCTTTTCATCTTTATCATTTCTAGGTCAGAATCTTGTTTCATTCTTATCTAGCTTATTTCTTCTAATATCTTTTACAGCTTATATTTCAATAGTGTTTATTTTTCAATATGTAAGTTATAAAGATATTTTTGAGAAGGTAAAAAATTAGATCTTAGTAAGCTTAGCAAATTCCATCGCTAACCATTTGACACCCTGGGTAGCAAATTTAATTTGAACGCGTAAATCATCTTCATTACCCTCATAACCAGTTACAACTCCCTGACCAAATTTTGGGTGATTTACTGAAGAGCCAATCTTTATCTCATGTTTAGATTCTGAGCGCGATGCTAATTTTGTTGGCGTAGATATAATATCTAACTTTTTCATAGAATTAAGTTTTTTTATAAGATCTTCAGGGATTTCATCCAAGAAGCGTGATGGAATATTGTATCTTGTTTGTCCGTGAAGCATTCTTGATTGTGCTAATGAAAGGTAAAGCTTATTTTTTGCCCTGGTAACGGCAACATACATTAACCTTCTTTCTTCTTCCAAGCCATCAGCTTCTGATAAACTTTGCTCATGTGGGCATAAACCATCCTCTAGTCCAGTAATAAACACAACATCAAATTCTAATCCTTTTGAGGAATGAATGGTCATTAATTGGAGGGCATCATCACCTGCTGAAGCTTGAAGTTCACCACTTTCAAGAGAAGTATAGTTGAGAAACTCGACCAAACTGAGTGCTTCGTTTTCAATCTCTGTTGTATTAATAAAAGTTACTGCAGCAGAAACCAATTCATTTAAATTTGATACACGATCAATCCCATCCTTGTCTTTTAAATAATGATCCTTTAAACCTGAATGAGTCACAATAGATTCAATTGATTCTGCAATAGAAGTACCTTGAATTTCGTCTTCTAAACTTTTAATTAATCGTACAAAAAATGGTACCCCTTTTTGAATTCCTTCATTTTGGGATTCAATATCTTTTGCCGCATCCCACAACGAAAAATTATTCAACTTTGCATGATCTTGAAGCTGCTCTATAGCTCTTGCGCCAATGCCTCTAGTTGGAAAATTGATTATTCTTAAAAGAGCATTGTTATCTGTTTTATTTGAAATAAGTCGAAGATATGCTAAAGCATTTTTAATTTCAGCACGCTCAAAGAATCTTAGGCCGCCGTAAACTCGATAGGGAATGTTGTTGGAAACAATAGCTTGTTCTAGAACGCGGGATTGCGCATTACTCCTGTATAGAAGTGCCATATCACTGTAGTTCGTGCCTGCTCGGTGCAACATCTTTATTTCATCTAGGATGAAGTTAGCTTCGTCATAATCACTTAAGCCAATATATTGGTGGATTGGATCACCATCGCCAGATTCAGCCCAAAGATTTTTCCCTAATCTTTTTGTGTTGTTCTCTATTATTGCATTAGCGGCATTTAGAATATTATTTTTAGAGCGATAATTCTGTTCAAGCTTAATAATATTTTTAATTTTGAAGTCTTTTTCAAGATCTTGCATATTTCCAACTCTAGCGCCTCTAAACGCATATATAGATTGATCATCATCACCAACAGCAAAGACAAAATTTTCTTTACCTGCTAATAATTTAAGCCACTTGTATTGAAGCTCACTTGTATCTTGAAATTCATCAATTAAAATATGCTTGAATCTTTTTTGGTAATGTTCTTTAATAGCAATATTATTTTTTAATAACTCGTAGCAACCTAAAAGTAATTCCGGAAAGTCAGCAACTCCTTCACGCTGGCATTGTTTTTCGTACTCCCCATAAATCTCATTAATTCTATTCGTATGAGGGTCATATGGTTTAACATTCTTAAATCTGAGCCCCTCATCTTTTTTCCCATTAATAAAATATTGAATTTCTTTTGGAGGAAAAGTTTCTATATCAATATTCATTGCTTTCATGAGCCTTTTGATTGCTGATAACTGATCTGAGCTATCTAAAATTTGGAATGTTTCTGGAAGGTTCACTTCTCTATGATGAATTCGTAACATACGATTGCATAAACCATGAAATGTTCCAACCCACATAC
>CAZPCL010000021.1:0-11571 GCA_964585105.1 uncultured Methylobacillus sp. | reverse complement strand
GATTTACTTATTAATGAAAAAAAATCATTAAAAAGATGAGTATTATTTTTATTGCTTTAGGAAGTAATCTAGATAGCCCAAAAAAACAGGTTAAGGATGGTATATTTTATATTAGTAAGATAAATGGGGTCACTCTTTTAAAAAAATCATATCTTTACGAAACTTCTCCAGTAGGGTTTTTAGACCAGCCTAACTTTATTAATGCAGTAATAAAGATTGAATCAGATCTAAATCCTCAAAAACTCTTAGATAAACTTTTAAATATTGAAAATTTCGCTGGTAGAATTAGAATTAATAAAAACGGTCCAAGAACATTAGATTTAGATATTCTTTTATTTGATGACTTATTTTTGAATGAAAATAATTTAGTTATCCCGCACCCAAGGATGCACGAGAGACTTTTTGTATTAATACCACTAAATGATATTGACAGTAATATTGTGCTACCAAATCACGGTCCAATAAAACATATAATAAAAACATTAGCTCCAGAAAATATTAACAGGATTAAATAGTTTGAATATTTTTAATAAATACCCATATATTGTTGTGGAGGGCCCAATAGGTTGTGGAAAATCCACCTTAGCTAAACTATTATCTAATAAATTCGGTGCTAATATGTTCACGGAAAAAGCTGACCGCAATCCTTTTCTACCAAAATTTTATGAAGATATGAAACATTACGCTTTATCTACTCAACTTTTCTTTCTTTTTCAAAGAGCAGAGCAAATTAACGAACTCAACCAAAAAGATTTCTTTAAAAGTGGGATTATCGCTGATTTTTTTCTACAAAAGGATCCAATATTTGCAAACCTTAACTTGGATAATGAGGAGCTTAAGCTTTATACTCAAATTTATAACCACTTACACCCTAAAACGCCTATTCCTGATTTGGTAATCTACCTTCAGACGCCTGTTGATTTACTTCGAAAGCGGGTTGAAAAAAGAAATATCCCATATGAGCAGAGAATATCAACTGAGTATCTAGAAAAAATTGCAGAGTCATATAGCAACTATTTTCACAACAACCATCATTCTAGAGTTCTAATTATTAATAACGAAAACCTTGATCTCTTAGAAGATTCATCAGCATTAAGTTTATTAGTAGAGAGAATTCATCAAATCAATAGTGTAAGAGAATTTTTTAACCCAAAATTGATATAAGTATGCTTAATCTTAAAAAATTATTTACAAAAAAAAATATTGCTATTATTACTTGTTACGATGCAACCTTCGCATCTTTTCTATCAAATACTGGTTGCGATGCTTTTTTAGTTGGAGATTCTTTGGGTGTTTTGATAAAAGGCCAATCATCTACTCGTGAAGTAAAAATGAATGAGATTATTTACCATACAGAAGCTGTGAGAAGAGGAGCTTCCATTATGCCAATAATAAGTGATATGCCTATTAACTCATATCTTGATAAAAATATGGCTTTAAAGAATGCGAGGCTTCTTATTCGTGCGGGTGCAGATATTGTGAAAATTGAGGGGGGGGATGATCATACTCTAAAAATTGTGAAACACCTTAGTACAAATAAGATTCAAGTTTGTGGGCATATTGGGTCAATGCCTCAAGTCAACAAAATTCATCAGTTAGTTGACGACGACTTACTTGTAGTAGCAAAAAAACTTGAAGATGCTGGCTTATGTATGATTGTAATGTCAATGACTTCAGTGTTAAACGATAAAAATATTACTCGTGAGCTATCAATACCAACTATAGGCTTTAGGTCTTCATCTTTCTGTAATGGTGAAGTAGAATTATTATACGATTTACTCGGTATTGCTGAGGCATCACTATCAAATAATAAAAATCAAATAATACCGTCAAATATATTTTTAAAGTTAAATAAATTTATCAAAAAAATTCATAATCGATAGTTTTAATGAAGATAATTAAATCAACACTAGGTCTCAAGAAAAATTTGAAAGAATTAGAAAATATTTTCTTAATTCCAACTATGGGTAATTTACACGAAGGGCATTTATCACTAATAAAAGAAGCTAAGAAAATTACTAATAATATTATCCTTACAATCTTTGTTAATCCCATTCAATTTAACTCAAGTATAGATCTTGAAAACTACCCAAGAACATTAGATCTAGATATAGAGTTGTTAAAAAAAACAGATGTATCAATACTCTTCAAACCTTCTGTGAAGGATATCTACCCAAAAGATTCGAATCTTTCTTATAAAATGCCAATAATTTCAAATCAATTATGTGGGGAATCAAGACCTGGTCATTTTAAAGGTGTTATTACAATCATTGATAGGCTGTTTAAGTTAATAAAACCATCTTATGTAATTTTTGGTAAAAAAGATTATCAACAGTTATTTTTAATTAAGAGATTTATCCTTGATTCCGGATTGCCTATAAAAATTATAAGTGCCCCAACTATTAGAGATGCAAATAATCTTGCGTTAAGCTCTAGAAATAACTTATTAAATGCTAAAGACATAATATCTGTTGCATCATTGAACAAACAGCTGAAAATATGCACTGAATCAGTAGTAAGTGGTGTAAAAATTGATGATGCTGAGCTTGAGGCTAAAAATAATTTAGTTAAAGAAGGTTGGAAGGTGGATTATTTTGAGATAAGAAGGCAAACTGATTTAGAAAAACCAAGTTATAATGATTGTAAATTAGTTGCGCTTGTTGCTGCGACCTTTGGTAAGGTCAGATTAATTGACAATATAGAATTTTGCATCCCTACAACTAACTGACTATAATGTTTCGATTAAAACTAATATTTAACTAATATGCAAAGAATAATGCTTAAATCTAAACTTCATCGGGTCACAGTAACTCACTCTGAGCTCGAATATGAAGGCTCATGTGCAATTGATGTATCACTTCTTAAAGCTGCAAACATCAAAGAATATGAGCAAATTTCCATTTACAATATAACTAACGGACAGCGATTCACAACATATGCTATACAGGCAGAAAATAATTCCGGCATTATATCTATCAATGGAGCAGCAGCGCATAAAGCAGACCCTGGCGATAAACTAATTATTGCTACATTTTCTAATTACAACGAGATAGAGCTTGAGAAATATCAACCACTTTTAGTTTATGTTGACCCCCACAATAAAATTACAATTACTAAAAATTCAATTGCGGTTCAAGCAGCATAAAGCATAAGTTATAAAAAATTGACCTCAATTAAAAATATTAAAGATAATGTAATAAATGCTCTAGAGGATGTAAAAGCATTCGACATAGTATCCATAGATATTCGTAAGCAAGCAACTATTGCTGATTATATTGTAATTGCAAGTGCTAACTCATCTAGACAAGCTAAAGCACTAGCTGATAACATAAAAGATAGTATGCAAAAAATAAATGTTCCCTTGATTGGTATCGAAGGTGATTCTGGAAGTGAATGGGTCTTAGTAGATGTGGGTGATATTATCATTCATATTATGACCCCCACAACGCGGGCTCATTACAATCTAGAAGAGCTATGGATGTCTTAAAATCAAAAAATATTTTAAATTGAAAATAAAAATTATTTCAATAGGTAATAATCCACCCAAATGGTCGAAAGATATATTACTTCAGTTTACTTCTAAGTTTGAAGATCATTTTAATATTGAATTAATAGAAATAAAATCAGAAAAAAGTATCAAGCCTATAAAACAAAAAAAAATAGAAGAAGCTCAAAAAATTCTAAAATTTATAAACAATGATTACGTTATCTCGCTTGATGAAAGAGGAACAACTTGTTCTTCAATAGCTCTTTCAAAAAAATTATCTAACTGGATGCAGAACTTTCCAAAATTAGCATTTATTATTGGTGGTGCTGATGGATTAGATAACACAATTATAGAAAATTCAAATTGGGTTTGGAGTTTATCTAGCCTGACCCTTCCTCATAACCTCGCAAAGGTTATACTAGTAGAACAACTTTATAGGGCCTCAACAATTTTAAACAACCATCCATATCACCGTGAATAATAAAAAAAAACATAGCCTTGTATGGCTGAGAAGGGATCTTAGGCTTTACGATCACAATGCACTTTACCAAGCCTTAAAAAAATCATCAGCTGTATATTGCTGCTTCATTTTTGATACTGAAATTTTAGATAACTTGAGTAACAAGAAGGATCGTAGAATTGATTTTATTTGGCACGCCCTTAGCGAAATAAAAATAGATCTTAATAAGCTAGGCTCTGATCTTATTGTTAAGATTGGTGACCCAGTTTTTACAATTCCTTCTTTAATTGAGAAATACAAGTGTGATGCATTATATGTAAATAAAGACTATGAACAATACGCGATAGAAAGAGATAAAAAAATTTCAGAAAGTTTAAAGAAGAATAAAATTGAATTTCACAAATATAAAGATCAAGTTATTTATGAAGACAAAGAAATTCTAACTCAAAATAATAGTCCTTATACTATTTTTACCCCATATAAAAATAATTATCTTAAGAAAATTTTCAATGAAGGTGTTAGTCATTATGATTGTGATTCTTACATGAGTAATCTAGCAAAGTTTGATTCTGAGGCTTTCCCATCAATTAAGGAAATTGGTTTTGAGAAATCAAATCTATCATCAATGAAGGTCCCACTTGGCACAAAAGGTGGTCTAGACCTAATTGATAATTTTAAAAGTAGGATTAAAAATTACGATACTGACAGAAACTTTCCAGGAACAAAGGGTGTTTCATATCTTTCAGTTCACAATAGATTTGGCACTGTCTCAATAAGACATCTAGCTAGAATAGCAATTAATCATAGTTCTGAAGGCGCCTCAGCCTGGCTTTCTGAGCTAATATGGAGAGATTTTTATTTTCAAATACTGTCAAACTTTCCTTACATCCAAACTGGAAAATCTTTTAAAAATAAATACAATAATCTAAAATTTGAAAATGATGAAGAAAAATTTAGTGCTTGGAAGAAAGGTTGTACTGGCTTTCCGATTGTAGATGCAGGAATGCGCCAACTAAATACTACAGGTTATATGCATAATCGTTTAAGGATGATTATTGCTTGTTTTCTAGTTAAGGATTTACTCATTGACTGGCGATGGGGAGAAAAATATTTTGCTGAAAATTTAATTGATTATGACTTTTCCGCAAACAACGGTGGATGGCAGTGGGCGGCTTCCACTGGATGCGATTCACAACCATATTTTAGGATATTCAACCCTACTCTTCAGTCAGAAAAGTTTGATTCTGATGGAAAGTTTATAAAAAAATATATCCCTGAGTTAGAACTTCTTAGTAAAAAAGAAATCCACCAACCGTCAGTTTTTTTTAATAAATCACCGGATAATTTTCCGATAGAGCTTGGAGTTAATTACCCCTTTCCAATAGTAAATCATGCAGAGCAAAAAGTTAAAATCATGTCTATATTTAGAGATGCTGATTAGGTGTTGTTTTTATACTACAATATTAGGGATAGCCTTTGATTAAAAGATTTTTTAATAGACTTAAATACAACAATAATGGATAATCTATAATATATGAAATTATCTAAATTACTTATTATTATTCTTGTTATATTCCACATAACAGGTTGCGCAACTCACACAAACAAGGATCCGCTAGAGAGCTTTAATAGGGCAATTTATAAATTTAATGATGTTGCCGATAATGTGATTATGAAGCCTGTTTCAAAAGGATATCAAAACATAGCTCCAGCATTTGTTTCAAAAGGTATCAATAACTTTTTTAACAATCTTAGAGATGTAATAACGGTAATAAATGAGGTATTACAAGGGAAAATTGAACATGCGGCTAATGATTCTGGAAGAGTTATAGTGAATAGTACCATTGGACTCTTGGGCTTTATTGATGTTCATTCAATAAGTGGTGGTGAAAGAAGAAAAGAAGACTTTGGTCAAACATTGGGTCACTGGGGCGTAAGCCAAGGTGCATATTTGGTACTTCCATTTATAGGTCCTTCAACTACTCGAGATGCTGTAGGTTTTGTAATAGATACAGTAGCGTTTGATCCTATTAGCTACATGAATAATGTAAGAGGAAGAAACCAGGTGCGTATTTTACAATTTATTGATGCTCGTGCTGAACTTCTAAATGCGTCTTCAATTATGGAAGAAGCTTCATTAGATGCATATGCATTCCAAAGAGATGCATACCTGCAGTATCGAGACGCTCTAGTAAAAGATCAACCTTCGGGCGAAATCAACTATACAGACTCTGCAGATAGTGATTTGAACTACGAAGCATATACTGATGAATACAACGAAATACCTAATGATGATTCTGAATTTAAAAAAATAACTCAAGCAAAATAATTACTTTTTGTTTATTACGAATTAGTTGCAACAGTCATAGGTTCTATCATTATGGAACCAGTGTATTTTGAGCTATTTTGATAAACATCATTCCCCACTGCTTTAATATTTAACAACATATCCTTCAAATTACTTGCAATTGTAATTTCCTCAACAGCATGTTGGATTTTCCCTGACTCAATCCAAAATCCAGCAGCACCTCTTGAGTAATCTCCTGTAACCATATTAAGCCCATGGCCTAAAAGCTCTGTAACAAGAAGGCCTTTGTCAATCCCCTGAATTAGGTGTTCAAGAGTATTTTTTGATGGGCTTACAATAAGATTATGTGAACCACCAGCATTTCCAGTAGTATTCATTCCTAATTTTCTAGCGCTATAAGAAGACAGGAGGTAGCTATGAAGGTGTCCTTTATCCATAATAGTTCTCTCACTTAAATGGACACCATCCATATCAAAATTAGAACTTGCATGTCCTTTTTTTAGAAATGGATTTTCAATAATTGATAAGGCATCAGATGCTATTTTTGTATTTATTGAATTTAACAAAAAAGAAGTTTCACGATATAAATTACCGCCAGAAATAGCAGAAATTAATGAAGAGATTATAGAGGTAGCGATCGGCGCTTCAAATATTATAGGGTATTTTCCAGTTTTAATCGGCTTAACATCTAACCGCTTAAGAGCCCTTGAAGCCGCATCTCGCCCAATTAGTTGAGATGCCTTAAGATCGCTAAAATATCTCTTTGAGCTATAACTATAATCTCTTTGCATGCCTAAATTATCTTTAGCTACCACAGAACAGCTTAAAGAGGATCTAGATGATGGGAAGCCTCCAGCGAAGCCTAAAGAATTTAAATATACAAATAAATTTTCTGAGGTACTCAATTGAGCACCCTCTGAATTAGTTATCCGACTATCAAAATTTAGAGCCTGCTCTTCACATTCAATGACTTTATTAATCATTAAATCTTGCGCATCAAAATAAGAGCTATAAATGTCTAAATCCTTAATATCTGAACAATAAAGATCGGGCTTTGCCAAACCAAATGCATTATCTTCTGCCGTATATTTAGCAATCTGACATGCTGCGTGAACGCAAGATTCTAGAGCAGCCTTACTAAAGTCTGAAGTGGATGCTATACCTTGACGGTATCCGAAAAAAACAGTGGCACTTAAACTTTTACCATTATTTAATTCTACAGTCTCTAAATTTCCCATACGAGTTGAAATGGTTTTACCTGTGCTCAAACTTATTTGGACCTCCGAAGAAGAGGCGCCATTATTTTTTGCTATATCTAAAACTTGATTTGAAATTGAATACAAATCATCTTGAGAAAAGTTAAGGAGTTTCATAATCATAAATAATACTTTGTTTTAAAACTGATATCATACAGAATCATTGAAAGAATTAGGTATTAACTCATGTTAGATACAGATACAGAAATCGTTATTAGCAAAACTGAATTAAAAAAAGATTCTAAAAAAATTCAGGATTTTGGAAGGAAAATATCTCAATTAACTGTAAAAAACATAGAGATATTTAATTTTTCTTCTAAAACCTATGAAGCCATAATAGATCTCAAAAATTTAAAATCAAACTCAGCCAAGAAAAGACAAGTTCAATATGTAGGGAAACTTCTGAGAGAGACTGACTTAACTCATGCTTTTTTAATTATGAAACATTTGAAAGTAAGCTCCCAAAAGGAAATACAAAAGAACCACACTATTGAAAAATGGCGAGATAAATTATTAAGTAGCGCTGAATCAATAACCGAATTTTTTGATGAATATCCAAATATTAATAGGCAATTAATAAGGCAAGCGATTACAAATGCCCAAAAAGAAAAGAAGGAAGAAAAACCTCCTAAATATTCGAGACAGCTATTTAAAATTATCAAAGATATTATCGTATAAATTCTTTTTTAGAGTTTAACGCTGACTTTAAATTCTTTACCTTTTCTTATATACCCCAACTCAATTGATTTACCCTTGTTTTTTCTGATAGCAGCAATTAAATCATCAGGATTTTTTACTAAATTGCCACTAACAGAAGTAATACTATCATTTTTTTGGACCCCGGCGCTTTCTGCTGGCGACCCCTTTATAACAGCAATTACCTGAACTCCCTGAACTGACTTTGGATCTGAATTAGATTTCAACTTAATAAAATGAGCACCGAATGTAGGCTTTGGTAATTTTACCCAATATGTCGCATTAATTTCATACCTAACATTTTTATCGACTAAATCTTCTTCATTTATTTCAATTTCAGTTAAATTTCCCACCTCTTTAACTCGGTTAGCTTTCCTAGCTTTTGAGCGAGCTTTTTTAATCATAGTAGCGCGGCTAGCATCATTAATTTGACGATCATATACCAATACCATATCCGCCTTAATTGATTTTGCATGCTCAAGAGCAAAATTTGGTGAAATATTTGGACCAGTAAAATTTGAATGACCCATCATGTCATATCCTTTTTCAAGCATTTTTATATTATCTGTTGCCCTTTCCCAACCTCTCATAATTTTTGTATCAGGGTTTTTTGAAAATGACTTAAATCCTTTTGGGCTTTGTGTCTGATAATTCTTCACAAATGCATTTTCATCGCTAAAAGCAATGTTTGAAATAAAAAATACTAAGGAAATAAAATATTTTATGTATGATTTTTTCATGGTAAACCTTCTTGAAATGTTAATATTGTTTAATTATCTACTAAAGAGACATATTAGTGAAAGAAAAATTCATTAAAATTGGTTTAATTTCTATAAGCGATCGTGCGTCATCAGGACAATATATTGATGAAGGGTTACCTAATCTTATAAATTGGCTTAACAAGGCACTTATTAAACCATTCACCTTAGAAAAAATAATTATTCCGGATGAAATAGAGCTCATAAAGAATACTTTAAAAGAGTTATCAGATAAAAAAAATTGTGACCTAATTCTTACAACTGGTGGAACTGGTCCTGCAAAAAGAGATGTGACGCCTGAGGCAACATTAAGTGTTGGTGATAAGGAAATGCCAGGCTTTGGAGAACAAATGAGACAAATTAGTTTGAATTTTGTACCTACGGCTATATTATCAAGACAAGTTGCTGTTATAAGAAATACAACGCTGATTATCAATCTTCCAGGTCAGCCCAAAGCGATTGTAGAAACATTAGAGGGATTAAAAGATAAAAAAGGTAACTTACTGGTTCCAGGTATATTTTCTGCAGTACCCTATTGCCTAGACTTAATTGGCGCTCCTTATATTGAAACTAATGAAATAATACTAAAATCTTTTCGTCCCAACAAAGGATAAAATGTCTCCTGAATTTTCACTAATTAATAAATATTTTAACTCACATAAAACTAAAGTATTTAAAGGGATTGGTGATGATGCAGCTTTAATAAAAAAAAATAATGATTATTTGTGGGCTATCTCAACTGATATGTTGAATGAAAAAATTCACTTCTTTCCTGGTACCAATCCTTTCAACTTAGGATGGAAAGCCCTTGCAGTAAATATTTCTGATATATATGCAATGGGTGGTACTCCAAAATTCGCTTTATTAGCTATCGCTCTACCTGAGATAAAATCTCTTTGGCTTAAAAAATTTTCCGATGGATTATTTAGCTGTGCAAAAAAATATAATGTTGATCTAATTGGAGGGGATACTTCAAAAGGACCGCTTTCAATTAGTATCTGTATTTTAGGTGAAGTTCTTAAAAAAAATGTGCTCCTAAGGTCAAATGCAAAAAAAAATGATGACATTTGGGTAACCGGCGAATTAGGCTTAGCTGCGCTGGGACTTGCAAATCTTCAGAAGAAAATTAAACTTCCTCAAGCCTTAACCAAAAAATCTATCAAAGCTCTGGAAAAGCCAATGCTTAATGATTCCATAATCATCAGTATGTCAAAGCTTAGTCATTCAGCAATTGATATTTCTGACGGATTTTTAGCAGACCTTGGACACATTCTAGATGCTTCAAAAGTTGGTGCTGATATTTTATTAAAAGATCTTCCTATCAATCCATGGATAAAAAACAATAAATTATTTGATATGGGATTAACTGGGGGAGATGATTACCAATTACTTTTCACTGCTCCCAAAAAAAATCGGAGTAAAATTTGTCTGGTCAATAAAAAATCATCAATACAATTGACAAGAGTCGGTGAAATAAATGATAAGAGAAGTTTAAGAATTATCGATGATAACGGTAAATTGTACAAAACTAATACAAATGGGTTTGATCATTTTGAAACCTAATAAATTACTATTTGAAAATTTATCAGCTTTCTTAGCGCTTGGTTTTGGTGCAGGATTATCAAAAAAAGCTCCTGGTACTATTGGTACTTTAGTGGCATTACCATTTTTCTTTTTTCTACAACTTCTCCCTGAGTATTTAATTTATTTATTTATTGTCACGTTATTTTTTGTTGGTGTATATGTTTCTGATAAAACTAGTCAAGCTTTAGGAATTAGCGATCCTTCTAGTATTGTGATTGATGAAATTGTAGGATTTTTATTGTTACTAATTCTAATCACATATCCACTTATAGGGACTAAAATTTTAGTTACTACTTTAGATTTTATTTTAGCATTTATTTTGTTCCGTATATTTGATATATGGAAGCCCTTCCCTATAAATCTTCTCGAGCAAAACTATAGAGGTGGTTTTGGCATCATGATCGATGATGTTGGCGCTTCAATTTATGCTTACATAATATTTATAATTATTAATTATGCAATCTGAAGATATTATAAATTTAACCCGGGTACTAGGAGACAAATTTTTGAAAAAAAAATTAGTTCTTACGACAGTTGAGTCCTGTACTGGTGGATTACTAGCTGCAGAAATTACAAATATTCCTGGCAGCTCACTTTGGTTTGATAGAGGTTTTGTTAGTTATAGCAACCAATCAAAAATTGATTGTGTAGGTGTAAAACAGCTTACCTTGGAAAAATTTGGGGCGGTTAGCCAGCAAATTGCTAACGAGATGGCCCTAGGTGCTGTTGAAAACAGCGAAGGTAATATCGGATTAAGTATTACAGGCATTGCAGGACCTTCTGGAGGCTCTTCAAAAAAACCTGTAGGGACTATTTTCTTCGGAATCGCTCAAAAAGAAAATGTTATTTTTGAGCATCATGCATTCTTTAAGGGAAATAGGACAGAAATAAGGGAAAAAGCTCTTCTATTTGCATTAAATCAATTATTGACGCTTACCTTATAGCAACAAATATGAAATAATTAAGTGTTAAAAAATTATTAATTAAAGGCGACTATTAAATGGATGAAAATAAGAAAAAAG
>CAZPCL010000020.1:0-11698 GCA_964585105.1 uncultured Methylobacillus sp. | reverse complement strand
TTCTCTCCTGGGTGCATCTTTGTTCCTCTTTGCCTTAAAATAATACTTCCTGCTCTAACAAACTCATCTCCAAAAGCTTTTACTCCTAGTCTTTTCGAATTTGAATCTCTACCATTTCGAGAACTACCACCTGCTTTTTTATGTGCCATATTTAATTTCCCTTTGAATCTTTATTTAACCGCAATCTTATTAATCTTGATTTCGGTATAACTCTGCCTATGTCCTTGTGACTTTCTATAACCTTTTCGACGGTTCATTTTGAAGATTTTTACTTTATCCCCTTTTCCATGAGAAACAATAGTAGCATCTACGCTAGCGCCTTTAACAACAGGTGTCCCAATTGTTACTTTATCGCCATCTACAAGTGTTAGAACCGAATTTATGTTGAGTTCTTTCCCGACATCGGTTGAAAGCTTCTCAACTTTTAATGTATCACCTTCGGTTACTTTAAACTGTTTACCGCCTGTTTTTATTACCGCGTACATTTGACATACCTTATTTAAATTATTTACAAATTAGATGAGCGATTATACTCATAAAACAAAAAACTATCAATTAATTAGATGTTTTAAACAAGCAATTATTAATGACTATTCTTCTGAATTAAAATTTAGGCTTAGTGTGATAAAATTTTACCTAGATTAATTACTTAAAGCATATATTTTTTGTCATTAGAAAACATAACCTCTCCTATAAAGATTCACTTGGAATCAGTTAATGATGTGATTAAAAAATCACTTAGCTCCGATATTCCTATAATAAATCAAATTTCAAGCCATATTATCAGCAGTGGCGGAAAAAGGATGAGGCCAATTTTACATCTATTAATATCTGGCATGGATGGGGAAATTAACGAGGTTAACCATAAAATTGCTGCAATTATTGAATTTATTCATACCGCAACCCTTCTTCATGATGATGTAGTAGACCAGTCTGCAAAAAGAAGGAATATACAAACTGCTAACGCACTATTCGGAAATGCAGCAAGCGTTTTAGTTGGTGACTTTATATATTCTCGATCATTTCAGATGATGGTAGCTATAGACAATATGAAAATAATGAATATTTTATCCAATACCACTAATGCCATCTCTGAGGGTGAGGTGTTACAGTTATTAAATAGCCATAACCCAGACGTAAGTGAAGAGCAATATTTTAAAGTAATCCAATTTAAAACTGCTAAACTTTTTGAGGCATGCGGGAGTCTTGCAGGAATAGCGAACGATAATAACTCTATTATGATTAACCTATACGCTAGATTGGGATTTCATTTTGGAATTATCTTCCAACTAATAGACGATATTCTTGATTATTCAGGCAACGCAAGTCAAATTGGTAAAAATTTAGGTGATGACCTAAGTGAAGGAAAAATTACCTTACCATTAATATATGCAATGAAAGGTTCAACAAAGAATCAACGCAAACTTATTAATGAGGCTATTAAAGTTGGAGATATAAGCAAACTTCCAGATATTATTGATATCATTGAGGATACAAAATCAATTACTAAAGTTCAAATAAAATCTGAAGAGCAGTTAAGCAAAATAAATTTTGTGCTGGATAAACTTCCAAATAATAATTATAAGAAAACAATAAAAGACCTCGCTGAATATTGTGTATCTAGAAAAAATTAGTGCAGAAGGATTTTCTCACCACTTTCGATATTATAGTAGCTTAGCTGTGCAGCGCTGGCATTTTTTTCAATAATGTCGCCTTGAAAGACTGCTTCGCCATCTATATCAACTCTAGCATAACCACTACTGTAGAGAGTGACTTCAGCATCCTGATTTTCTTGTTTTAAGAAGAAAACTATATAATTATCATTCTCTGATTCTGACCATACTTCCCAATTATTTAGTCCCGACAAATGGCTGAGCCAACCTGCCAAATCAACCTCTACTTTACATACTACAGAATCGAGTAATGCAAAAGAATCGGAAGGTAAATCAATTAGATGGCTTTCTATTTTTTTTTCTTTCATAATTGTTGTTAAACTTATCATATAAATTAATAAATTAATATGGTATTAAAATTAAAATTTTTCAAGGTAGAGTGTAATTGTATATAGTCGGTTTAACAGGGGGTATTGGTTCAGGAAAAAGTGAGGCTACAAAAATATTTAAGAGTCTAGCAGTTCCTATAATAGATCTTGATGATATTGCTCATGAAATTACCCAAAAAGACTCTCAGGGATATATTGGTATTACCAATTTTTTTGGGACAAAATATCTTGATAAAAATAATGAAATAATAAGAAGCGCCCTAAGATACGATATGTTTATAGACCTTGAGGTAAAGATGAGAATCGAATCTATACTTCACCCAATAATATTTAAAGAGTGCAAGCTGAAAATATCTCAATATAAATCAGATGAATACATAGTGATAGTGATACCATTACTTTTTGAGACTAAAGTTTATTTAGAGTTGATAAACGAAAGCTTACTCATTGATTGTGACGAAGAAAAACAATTTAAAAGAGTTGGTGAAAGAGATAAAATAAATAGTGACCTAATAAATTCTATTATTAAAACGCAATTATCTCGAGATTATAAAAATAAGTTGGCTAGTAAAATAATCAATAACGACTCAACTTTATTATCACTTGCGAACAAGATTCACCATTATCATATTGACTTGAGAACTAAAATTAATGGAAAATAATAATGATTAACTATGAATTTCCCCTAAATGAGCGAATAAGAAAATTTCTTAGGGTAGAAGAAATTTTTAAAAAAATGGAAGCTCAATTGAGTAATAAGAAAGAATTCTCTGCTCACATTTGTTTCGCTATTTATTTTGATATTATGTCATTTGCATCTCGAGGAGATCTTAAGGTCGAGCTTATCCAGGAAATTGAAAAACAACGATTAAAATTAAAGTCTAAAATTAAAACAAAAAAAAATGTAAAAGTTCAAGCGGATCTCAACAAGATAAGATTACAGCTAGAAAAGGCAAAGGTTTTTGCTGGATTCAATTTTGGTGGTGATAAATTTTTGCACGAACTTAAAACAAGATCTGATAGCCCATTTGGGATAGTATCAACTGACTTTCCAGAATTTCAGTTTTGGTTAGAGTCTACATCTTTTTCAGAAAGAAAAGCCTATTTTAAAAATAAACTAGATGATATTAATTCAATAAAAATTGCAATCAACACCTTAATGCATCTTTTACGAAACAATGTTGTAAACAAAACAATGGAAACTAAGAAGGATGAAATTCAATATAAACTTGACCCATTACTCAAAAATGATTTGGTTATAATAACTTTGCCCTCAAAACCAAAATGTTTCCCTAATATTTCATCTAATAAATATGCTGTTAATGTGCATTTAAAAATAAAATCAACTAAGTCTCAAGTTAAGGCTATTAAATTTAGACTTGGTATGGCTTCATTCTAATATGTCTTATAAGTGTCCAAATTGTAAGAACGATTCAAGCCTCTCTAAAGATAATAAATATAGGCCATTTTGCTCAGAAAAGTGTAAGTTAATAGACTTTGGGGCTTGGGCAACAGAAAAATTTCAAATACCTGGAAATAAAAATGATAATGAATTCGATGAAAACCTTTAACTCTCTGGTATTTACTATACTATTTTCTTTAATCTCTTTTCATGCATTGGGAGTTGAATTTTCAATATCAACTGATAGCAATTTTATCTCAAAGTTACGTCCTGGCCAAAAAGTTACGGCTGGTTACATGAGTATAATTACCACTGACGATGCAACAATAATAAAAATTGAAGCAAAAAAGATTGGACGTGTTGAAGCTCATTCAATGGTTATGGATGGTGAAATAATGAAAATGAGAAAAATTGTACCTGAGCTAATAAAGAATAAAAAATACCAGTTTAAACCAGGAGGTAACCATCTTATGCTTTTCGATGTGGAAAGAGACCTTAAAGAAGGTGATGATATTAGTCTATTATTTACTTTCCAGTTAAAAAATAAGAAAACTCTTTCTAAATCCATTCAATTTAAAGTTAAATAATCAATCCCAAATTAGTCTTTGTGAGGCAATTCCTATTGCTCCACTCTTTAAAGCAACTTCATAATCATTAGTCCCTAAGCCCCCAAGTGCAAAAATTGGTGTATTAACTACACTTACTATTTTTCTAAATTTATTCCAACCTATTGGCTGAATACCAGGATGAGATAAAGTTTTTTTCACTGCAGATAAAACTAAAAAATTAATATTTAATTTGTCAGCAAAATCAACTTCTTCTTTTGTATGACATGAAGCTGATACTATAAGATCCTTAGGTAATATTTTAATATTTAGAAGATCTTCAGATGTTAGGTGGACTCCATCAGCTTTTAATTCATATGCTAGGTTAACATCAGAATTAATTATTACTTTTACATTTTTTCGCTTACACACCTTAATGACTTCTGTCGAAAAAATTTTAAATTCATTACGTGAAATATTTTTTTCACGTACTTGTACCATTTTCAATCCATCACTTATTTTTTTTTGTAATTGATTAAAAAAAACTTTCTTTGATATTTCTGATAAATTTGTTATTGCATAATATTTTGGAATGTCAAATGCTTTCTGGATAAACAGATTAGCAGGCAGAATAGGAGAAACTTTTGGTTTTCGTAGGTACGTCCATACTAATTTTTGATTTTCTTTTGGAGTAACCTCCCCCTCCCACTTAAAAACCTTAAAGAAATGAAGTGTTATATGGTTACCTCCGAAGGTGAAGCTTCTTGTAACCCAATTTTCAAATTGGGTTATCTTGACACCAATTTCTTCATAGATTTCTCGATACAAAGCATCAACTGATGTTTCATTTTTTTCTATTTTACCACCTGGGAATTCCCACCACCCCTCCCAAGGTTTTGAAGGTGGGCGCTGTGCAAAAAGTACTTGATGATTAGTATTAATTAAAACTGCAACTGAAACATTTACATTCACTAATTTAGGTTCTATATTCGGAATTAATTTTAACATATTCATATGATAAGTCAGTTGTCCACACTGTTGATTTACACTTTCCTTTATTTAAATTAACCTTTAAAAAAATTTCAGAACTCTTCATTTCTTTTTGAATTTTTATCTCATCAAAATCATCTGCAATTGTACCTTTAGCAGCAAATAGTATTTCATTTATATACAAGTCAATTAATTGTATATCCAGCTCCTTTAAATTACTATTACCAATCGCTGCTAATATTCTTCCTAGATTTGGATCTGATGCAAAAAAAGCTGTTTTTACAAGAGAAGATTTGGCTATACTCATTCCTATTTCCTTGCACTCCCCCACACTATTTCCTCCTTCAATATCAATCGTAATAAATTTTGTAGCCCCCTCCCCATCTCTTATAATTGCCTGGGAAAGATCAAGAGCAATATCAAAAATTGCCGATTTTAAAACTTTATAATCTTTATCTTCCTTTACTATTTTTGAGTGCTTAGCTTGATTTGTCGCAGCAATTATAAATGAATCATTTGTTGATGTATCGCCATCTACAGAGATACAATTGAATGTAGTATTAACAATTTCTTTGTTTAATTTTTGTAGCATTCCTAGAGAAATATTTGCGTCAGTTAAAATAAAAGCCAGCATTGTAGCCATATCAGGATGAATCATTCCTGCACCCTTACTGACCCCAGTAATTGTTAGTTTTTGATCCTGAAGTAATATACTTTTTGATACAGCTTTTGGAAGAGTATCAGTCGTCATAATTGCTTCTGCTGCCGCAAGCCAATTATTATCTTTCAAACCTTTAACTAAATCAGGAATAGCTTGATTTATTTTATGAACAGGTAGTGGTGCCATAATAACTCCAGTTGAAAAAGGTAAAACCTGGCTTGGTTTAACATCTAACGCTTTTGCTATTGATTTACAAACTGATTCGGCATCCTCTATCCCCTTATCCCCAGTTCCAGCATTTGCTGACCCAGTATTCACAATTAATGCTTTTATGGCACTATTAACTTTAAGGTGATTTTTTGAAGTTACCACTGGGGCTGCACAGAATTTATTCTGAGTAAAGGTAGCAGAAACTATAGACGCGTCATCAAGAGCTATTAACATTAAATCTTTTCGATTTTTATACTTTAGTCCAGCTGATAAAGTAGCGAGTTTGATTCCAGGTACGCTTAATAAATCTTTATTAATTGGCATTTTTAAATTAATAGCCATATTTTTATTTTTTTCTCCAAATAGTACCGTCAGCAGTATCTTCCAATAGAATATCATTTTCTAAAAGAAGTTTTCTAATTCTGTCAGCATCTTCGTAATCTTTATTTTGTTTTGCTAAATTTCTTTCTTTAATTAACTTATCAATATTTAGTCCATCGTCTCTAATGGAAGGAATCATAACTCCTTGTAAAAAATCATCTGGATTCATGGTTAAGATACCTATGGTATTAGCTAAGCTAACTAAAAGCTGTATTTTTTGATCATCTTTATTCTTATTTATTTCATTAGCTAGTTCATACAATAAAGCGATAGCTGAAGGTGTATTAAAATCATCATCAATTGCAGCTTTAAATCTTACGGCATAATTGTTTGACCAATCAATTTCAAATTTAGGAGATTTAACTTTATTTCTTATAGATAAATATAATCTTGTTAATCCTTGTTTAGAATCGTCTAATTGGACATCTGAATAATTTAATGGGCTTCGATAATGTGCTCTTAAAATAAAAAATCTAACGACTTCTGGTAAATATTTTTTTAGTATTGACCGAATCGTGAAAAAATTACCTAGAGATTTCGACATTTTCTCATTATCAATTTTTACAAAACCATTATGGAGCCAATAATTTGCCATTTTACAATCATTTGATGCCTCAGACTGTGCGATTTCGTTCTCATGATGAGGAAATTGTAAATCTTGCCCTCCCCCATGAATATCAAAATGATCGCCAAGGATTAAATTACTCATAGCAGAACATTCAATATGCCAACCTGGCCGACCTGCCCCCCATGGAGATTCCCATGCTGGTTCATCTTTTTTGGCGGATTTCCACATAACAAAATCAGAATTATTTTTTTTATATAAATCAATTTCTACTCTATCACCTGCTCTTAAATCTTTTAACGTTTTGCCAGACAGTTTTCCATAGTCACTAAATTCAGAAACAGAGTAATAAACATCCTTATTGTCTCCTACGTAGGCAAATCCCTTCTCTATTAATATTTGAATCATTTTAATAATATCGTGAATATGATTAGTTGCCCTTGGTTCCGAATCTGGTCGAAGAACACCAAGTGCATCAGCATCTTTATTCATCTCCAGTATAAATCTTTCAGTTAACTCATTAATAGTAATATTTTCTTCAGTTGCTTTTGCTATTATCTTGTCATCAATATCAGTAATATTCCTCACATATTGAACCTTATAACCGCTAATCCTTAGCCAACGGTTAATTAAATCAAAAACAATCATAACTCTCGCATGCCCCAAATGACAAAAGTCATATACTGTCATTCCACATACATAGAGACGAACCTCTTGTGGTTTAATAGATTTAAAAATTTCTTTTTGATTTGTTAAGCTGTTGTATAGTGAAAGCATTTATTATCGAGTGTTTACGCCATTGAGTGGTATTAAAAATTCATTTATGATAAATTTAATTATTCGAAAATTATACCATGCAACATTTTTAGTAATACAACCAAAATTTAATAAATTATAACGAGAGAGAAATTTTTTATGAAAAATATACTTAAAGTAATAGTCCTAAATTTATTCATCATGATAGGGATGAATGCAGTTGCTGAAGATTCTAATACATTTATTGTTGAAACAAATCGAGGAAACATAACAATCGAAGTTTATCCAGAAAAAGCCCCGAAAACAGTTAAAAACTTTAAGCAATATATTGAAAATAAATTCTATAATGGACTTATTTTCCACCGGGTAATCGGAGACTTTATGATACAAGGTGGTGGTTTTGATAATAATATGATGCAAAAGAAAACGAATGACCCAATCATTAACGAATCAAATAATAAGCTTAAAAATAATGCCTACACATTAGCAATGGCGAGAACGAATGCGCCTAATTCAGCGACCTCTCAGTTTTTTATAAACCTCAAAGATAACAATTTTTTAAACTACTCTGGGCCAAGCGCAGGCAAGATAGGTTATTGTGTTTTTGGGCGAGTAATCGAAGGGAAGGATATTGTTGATAAAATTGGAAGACTTAAAACATCAACAAAGAATGGGCAAAGCGACGTACCCATAAGAAAAGTCGTCATTAAATCAATTAAAAAAAGGTAGATATTAAATGAAAATTAAAACAAATCTTGGTAGCTTTTCGTTGGAACTTGATGAGCTAAATGCACCAATATCATCAAAAAACTTTAAAGATTATGTTGGAAATGGTTTTTTTATTAAGACTATTTTTCATCGGGTAATCGATGGATTTATGATTCAAGGTGGTGGTTTTGATTTAGATATGACCCAGAAAGAAACTCTTCCACCCATCATAAATGAAGCAAGTAATGGGTTAAAAAATGAAAAATATACTGTTGCGATGGCAAGAACGAGCGACCCTGATTCTGCAACTTCTCAATTCTTTATTAATACATCTGACAATAGTTTTCTAGATTATCCGGGACAAGATGGGGCTGGCTACTGTGTTTTTGGTAAAATCACTGAAGGTTTTGATGTTATCGATAAAATTAACTTAGTTAAAACAGGATCTCAAAATGGCCATCAGGATGTTCCTGTTGACCAAGTAATTATTGAGACAGTAACAGCTGATTAAGGTTGATACAAGTGCACTATTCGTTTCTGATACTCACTTAAGTGAAGATTCGCCATCGATAATTAATAAGTTTAATAATTTTATAGAAAATCATGCAAGCCGGCATGATTTTCTATTTATATTAGGTGATCTTTTTGAATATTGGATTGGTGATGATGCCAATCAATTTAATTCAGTAGTTGCCACACTTCAAAGATTAAAATCAAAAATTTATTTTATTCCTGGTAATAGAGATTTTTTAATTGGGCCTAAGTTCTTAAATAAAACTAATATTATTATTCTCGAGGATCCAACATTAATTAAGCTTGGAAATCAAGAAGCAGTAATTCTTCATGGTGATACATTATGTATCGATGATAAAGAATATCAAGATTTTAGAAAAAAGGTTAGATCAGATAAATGGAAAAAAGATTTTTTAAATCAGGAAATTAATAAAAGATTAAAAATTTGTAAAGATTTAAGAATAAAAAGTGGTGAGGCACAGAAAAATAAAAGTGATTTTTTAATGGATGTAAATGAAAATGAAGTAAAAAAATTATTTAGGGATTTAAACTTTCCTCAAATAATGATTCATGGCCACACACACCGACCAAAAATGCATGAGTATTTGTTGGATAATAATATTTGTAATCGATGGGTACTGAATGACTGGTATGACTCAGGGAGTTATTTGGTTTGGAAGGAAGATAAACTCTATACTAAATCATTGTAACTTATTTATTTTTATCAAATTCTTCTTTTCTATTTTTTTCAGCTGCTTGATTAAGAATACCATTTATATATTTATATCCATCTATCCCACCAAATGACTTTGCTACCTCTATTGCTTCGTTTATTACTACTTTATATGGAACTGATGGGGTGTACTTTAATTCGTACAATGAGCTATATATGATAGATAACTCGATTGGGCTTAGCTCTTCATATGATCGATCAAGATAACCTGTAATTTCTATTTTAAGTGTCTCTAAATTCTTAAAAACACCTTTTAAAACCTCAACGTAAAACTTTTCATCTGCTCTTATAAAATCTGGGTCATCACGAATATCTTTTTGAATTTGTACCAAATCAAATGTGTTAACCAACCCACGATAAATACTTTTCATAACCAATTCTCGTGATTTTCTTCGATTATTAATTTTTTTTCTTGATTTGCTTTTGGCGATTTTAGAATCAATCATTATGGTAATTTTTTAATGCCATCTCAATAGCGCCTTCTGCTGCCTCTTCACCTTTAATAACTACTCTAGCAAGTGCCTCTTTTGAACTATTTGTAGTTAATACAGCATTTATAATTGGGATTGAATGGTCTAATTGGACGCGCATAATTCCACTCGCTGATTCATTAGAGACTATCTCAAAATGATATGTATCGCCTCTAATAACTAACCCAATTGCAATCATTACATTAATACCAATTATAGATTCTTTCATTTGTTGCAACGCAATAGGTATTTCCAATGCACCAGGTACTGTTTTGTGATTAATATTACTCTGACTTACTCCTAAAGCGAGTAATTTAGATATACAAGCTTTAGAAATTTTCTCTACAATTTCACTATTAAATCTAGATGAAACAATCCCAATAGATAAATTTTTTATTTCTTCTTTACCCATATTATCTTATTGAAAAATTATCAACCCTTTTTGTAATGCATTCAGTATTCCCCACCCAATTGGAACACTTACAACTAACCAAGCCAGTGGCAAGAGAATCGATTGTAAGGAGACATTAGTTGAGGTTGATGCAACTAGAACTTCTTTCTTAGATAAGCTTCCCTGTTCATCTTGAAGTTGTTTTTCAGTCATAAAAAATTTCTTGTTTACTGGTTTTACTAATAAATTAAGAACAAAGCCTAAAACTAAAAGTCCAGCTAATATTTTAAAGCTTGAGTTATATGCTTGATCAGTTGGAATTCCCAAAGCTAATTGATATTCACGCAAATAAGAAATTAGCATTGGTCCTATAATTCCTGCCAATGACCATGCTGTTAATAACCTTCCGTGTATTGCTCCAACATGTTGGGTGCCAAATATATCAGCTAAATAAGCTGGAATAGTTGCAAAACCACCTCCATACATTGTTAAAATGACAAGATTAATTATTACAAAAGTTGCAATATATTGATTTAATCCAGCCCATGGGGCTGCTAAATATAATGCTGTTCCTAAACTAAAAAAGATAGCATAAGTTAGCTTTCTTCCAAGAAAATCTGATGAAGAAGCCCAAAAAATTCTACCAATAATATTAGCAAATGATAATAGCGCTCCAAAACCAGTTGCAACTGCTCCTATAATAATAGGGTCGAAGCTACTTGCCGCTATCTCCTTAAACATTGGTTTTGCAACAGACAAAACACCAATACCTGCCGAAACATTTAAACAAAGAACGCCCCAAAGCAACCAAAATTGTGGAGTTTTATGGGCGGTACTAACATGCACATGATTAGCTGAAATCATTGATGATTGTTTCTTAACTTCAGGATTCCAGCCTTCAGGTTTCCAGCCTTCAGCCGGTACTCGATAACCAAAAGCACCAATAGACATTGACACTATATAAATACATCCCATAACAAAAAATGTTTGTGCAACGCCGTATGAACCAATTAAGCTATCTCCTAATGGCATTCCAATCATAGCCCCACCACCGAAGCCCATAATTGCCATACCAGTCGCAAGACCTCTCCTGTCAGGAAACCACTTAATTAATGTCGATACAGGTGAAATATAGCCTAATCCTAATCCAATTCCGCCAATTACCCCTGCTCCAAGCCAAATTAGCCATAATTGATGAAGTGATGCTCCTAATCCGGTGATCATCAAGCCTCCGCCCCACGCAATAGCAGCTGCAAATCCAGCTTTTCTTGGGCCTGCTTTTTCAAGCCAATGACCAAAAACTGCTGCAGACATTCCAAGAAAAACTATTGCAATTGCAAAAGTCCAAACAACATCACTTCTTAACCAGTC
>CAZPCL010000019.1:0-11859 GCA_964585105.1 uncultured Methylobacillus sp. | reverse complement strand
CAGGCTCGAATTATGCGGACTGCAATTTCTCCGCGATTAGCTATTAAAATTTTCTCAATCAAAAATAGAATTCCTTGAATTTTTACAGGGTCTTACCGAGTTTTTCGTTAAATTTTTTTTTGATATTATAACATGTGAGTTATTGCAATTCTGTATACTTTAAATAGTAATTATTTTGAATTATTTAATTTATTAATGATTATATGCTAAAATCTCGCTTTAAATCTGAGCTAAACTTCTTAACTTCTAAGTAGTTAGGTTTTTAAAGTTCATTATTATATTTAGGAGTTGTTATGGCTGTTCAGAAAAGTAAAAAATCACCTTCAAAAGTGCGCATGCGTCGCTCACATGATAGCTTGTCAGCACCTGCTTTGGCAATAGAGCAAACAACTGGTGAAACTCATTTACGTCACCATGTTAGTGCTTCTGGTTTTTATAAAGGTAAAAAAGTTATAGCAACTAAAGTTGAATAAACCCATTATAGCTTATTAAAATTATGCAACATTCAATTGCTATCGACGTAATGGGCGGTGACCATGGGATTAAGGTTACAGTCCCTGCATCGATACAAATTCTTAATCAGTTTCCAAATATTAAAGTGATTCTTGTTGGTAAAGAAATCGATATAAAAAAATCGCTTGCAAAATATAAGTCAATTAACCACAGTCGAATTGAAATTCTTAATGCACCTCAGTCTGTTGAAATGGATGAATCACCTCAATCAGCCTTGAAGAATAAAAAAAATTCTTCTATGAGATTATCGATTAACTTACTTAAAGTAAAAAAAGCATCTGCTTGTGTAAGTGCAGGTAACACTGGTGCTTTGATGGCAACATCTCGATTTGTTTTGAAAATGTTACCTGGCATCGATAGGCCAGCTATTGCTTCAAACCTTCCTAACGAAAATGGATCTACCTGTATGCTTGACTTAGGTGCTAATACTGACAGTACCCCGGAACAACTCCTCCAATTTGCTTTAATGGGCGCTATGCTCGCGAGTGCATTAACTAAGAAGAAAAATCCATCAATTGGTCTTTTAAATATTGGGTCAGAGGATATCAAGGGCAATGAAGTTGTAAAAAAAGCCTCTATACTAATTAAAGAGAGCCATTTGAATTTTTACGGTAATGTTGAAGGGGACGATATCTTCAAAGGAACTACTGATGTAGTTGTTTGTGATGGTTTTGTTGGTAATGTGGCATTAAAAACTACTGAAGGATCAATTAAAATGTTTGGTAAATTTTTAACTGCTGAATATAAGAAAAATTGGCTCACAAAAATAGTAGCCTTAATTTCGATGCCACTCTTAAGATCTTTTAAAAAAAGACTTGATCCTAGAAGGTATAATGGGGCATCTTTTTTAGGTCTTAATGGTATTGTTATTAAAAGTCACGGTGGCGCTGATATTTTAGCCTTCAAGACTGCAATTATTACAGCTATAGAAGAATCTGAAAGTAAAGTTCTTGAGAATATAAAAAAACAAATTAAAATAGAGACTCAATAAATCAAGCTAAAACAATATGACATTTTCAAAAATAACAGGTGTTGGTAGCTATCTTCCAGAAAAAATATTAACAAATAATGACCTTGAGGAAAGTTTAGATACAACTGATGCATGGATAACTTCGAGAACTGGTATAAAAGAAAGACATATTGTTAGTCAAAATGAGTTAACTAGTGACTTGGCTTTTGAAGCTGCTAAAAATGCAATTAACAATGCTGGGATAGAAGAAAGCAGTATTGATCTCATAATTGTTGCTACAACAACCCCTGATAAAATTTTCCCAAGCACAGCATGCATCGTTCAAACAAAATTAGGCATTAAAAATTGCCCAGCTTTTGATGTTCAAGCAGTATGTAGCGGTTTCATATATGCCCTAGCAATTGCTGATAATTTTATCAAAACAAATTCAGCTAAAAACGTATTAGTTATTGGTGCCGACTCTATGTCAAAAATTACAGACTATTCAGACAGAAGTAATGCAATTTTGTGGGGTGATGGGGGAGGTGCTGTTATTGTCTCATCATCAAATGAAAAAGGTATCCTATCTACTCACCTTCATGCCGATGGCCAGCATGAAGAGCTACTCCATGTTCCAAGAAAGAACATTGACAACAAAATTCAACAGACTATTGAAATGCAAGGAAGTCAAGTTTTTAAAATTGCAGTTAATACATTAGATGAAATTGTAGATGAAACATTACTAGCAAATAATTTAGAGAAAAAAAATATTGATTGGCTTGTCCCTCACCAAGCAAATATAAGAATTCTTGAAGCTACTGCTAGAAAATTAGAAATGAGTATGGATAAAGTTATTGTGACAATTGATCGACATGGGAACACCTCTGCAGCATCAATTCCACTAGCGCTGGATGACGGAATAAAAAGTAATAAAATAAAACCGGGTCATCTCTTATTAATGGAAGCATTTGGTGGAGGCTTCACATGGGGTTCGGCATTAATAAGATTCTAAATGATTAAATATACCGTTACCTTTCCCGGTCAAGGTTCTCAGTCAATTGGTATGATGGATAATATTGCCCATGTTCCAATTATAAAAAAAACATTTATTGAGGCTTCGGAAATTCTTGGAAATGATTATTGGGGTATGGTTACGGCCGAAAATGATAAAATTAACCAAACAACAAATACTCAACCCTTAATGCTTACTGCAGGTGTTGCAACCTGGAGATATCTCCAAGAAAATAATTTGGGTTCGCCTAGTTTTATTGCAGGACATAGTTTAGGCGAGTTCACAGCTTTAGTTGCTGCTAAATCATTATCTTTTGAAAGTGCTTTAAATATTGTTACAAAAAGAGCGGAATTGATGCAAAACGCAGTGCCTAAGAACGAAGGTGCTATGGCTGCAATTATTGGTTTAGATGATGCAAAGGTATTGGAAATATGTAATCATAAAAAAGAAAATGGTGTATTAGAAGCCGTTAATTTTAACTCTCCGGGCCAGGTTGTTATTGCTGGATCAAGAATTATTCTAGAAAAGTCATTACAGAGCTTTAAAGATGAGGGTGCTAAAAGAGCCATTTTACTTCCTGTTAGTGTTCCTTCGCATTGTAAATTAATGGAGCCAGCGTCAATATTGTTCAGTGATTATTTAAAGAGAATTGATTTTGATACCCCAGAATTTCCTATCATTCAAAATTTCGAAGCAATCAATTATAGTAATATTGATAAAATTAAATCAGCTCTTGTGTCCCAGCTATTTAATCCTGTTAGATGGACAAAAACTATTGATTTTATTTCATCTAAGGGGGTTGATTTATTCATTGAAGCAGGTCCTGGTAAAGTGTTAAATGGTTTAAATAAAAGAATTAATAAAGAAGCTTCTCATATTTCAGTTACAAATGAAGAGGCTATAACTGAAATATTATTAAAACTGAAGGGGTAACTAATGAACGAACAAAAAATTGCACTTGTCACAGGCGCTAGTAGGGGTATTGGAGCTGAAATTGCATTAGAGTTGTCTAAAAATGGTATGTTTGTTATTGGAACGGCTACTTCAGATGGAGGAGCTAAATCTATAGAGGAAAACTTTAAAACTAACCAACAAAAAGGAATTGGATTAGTTTTAAATGTTAACAATAATAAATCGATTGAATCTTTAATGCAAAATATTGAAGAAAGTTATGGAAGTATTAACATTCTAGTAAATAATGCAGGGGTTACCAAAGACACGCTCTTGATGAAAATGAAAGATGAAGATTGGGATGATGTTATTAATACAAATTTGAAATCTGTTTTCAAATTAAGCCGATCTGTAATAAGAAAGATGATGAAAAATAGATATGGTCGCATCATCAACATATCCTCTGTGGTTGGCCATACAGGTAATGCGGGGCAAACAAACTATACAGCTTCAAAGGCGGGTATGACTGGATTTACAAAATCTCTTGCTCAAGAAGTAGGGAGTAGAGGTATCACAGTTAATTGTGTAGCACCAGGATTCATAGATACAGAAATGACAAAATCTCTTCCGGATACCTATAAAGATCAGCTATTAAGTAAGATTCCTCTCGGAAGGCTTGGAAGCACAAAAGATATTGCTCATGCCGTGACTTTTTTGGCATCGGATCATGCTGGTTATATAACCGGTGAAACACTCCATATAAATGGTGGAATGTTAATGATTTAATTAATAATATTGTTTTAAATCAATTATTTATAAATTTTTTTATATTTTTTACAAAATAGTTATATAAATTAACCATTCATTTGATAAAATAGCGTCAGTATTTTATTTGTTTTTAAAAAAAGGGGTTTACTACATGTCAGATATCGAGCAAAGAGTTAGAAAAATTGTTTCAGAACAACTAGGCACTGATGATGATAAAATAAAAAATGAATCATCATTTATCGATGATCTTGGTGCAGACTCACTCGATACAGTTGAACTTGTGATGGCTTTAGAGGAAGAATTCGATACCGAAATTCCTGATGATGAAGCCGAAAAAATTACAACGGTTCAGCAAGCAATCGATTACATAAACAAAAATCTTAAATAATTAATAGTCCTAATCATAATGCGATTAGGGTTGACCATGACTAAAAGAAGGGTTGTTATTACAGGACTTGGTTTGATAACACCAGTTGGTATTGGTGTTGAAAGCTCATGGAAAAACCTCCTTAATGGTGTTTCCGGTATTTCTAATATCACAAAGTTCGACACCACAGGTTTTAAATCTCAAGTTGCAGGTGAGGTTAAAAACTTCAATCCTGATCTATATTTAAATCCAAAAGATTCAAGAAGAATGGATACCTTCATGCAATTCGGTTTAGTTGCAGGTATTGAAGCGTTAAAAGATTCTGGCCTTGAAGTGACTGAAGAAAATTCGGAAAGAATTGGGGTATCAATTGGCTCCGGAATAGGTGGTATAAACTCTATTGAGCAAACTAGTGATAATTTTGACCAAGGTGGCCCAAGAAAAGTGTCTCCTTTTTTTGTCCCTGGGACAATTATAAATATGATATCGGGTAACTTGTCTATTATGTTTGGTCTAAAAGGGCCTAATATTTCAATCGTAACTGCTTGCACTACCGGTACTCATTCAATTGGAGATGCAGGACGAATGATCGAGTATGGAGATGCTGACGTTATGATAGCTGGTGGCTCTGAAGCAGCAATCACAGAACTAACCGTAGCTGGATTTTCAGCAGCTAAAGCACTAACTCAACGAAATGATGACCCAAAAACCGCGTCACGACCCTGGGATAAAGATAGGGATGGTTTTGTTATTGGTGAAGGGGCCGGGGTTATGGTTCTTGAGGAATATGAACATGCAAAAAGAAGGGGTGCAAAAATTTACTGTGAGTTAAGTGGTTTTGGAATGAGTGCTGATGCATATCATATTACTGCCCCAAGTATAGATGGCCCTAAAAGATCAATGATCAATGCAATTAATAATGCAGAAATTAATTCAGATGAGGTTGGATATATAAATGCTCATGGTACATCAACGCCGTTAGGCGATTTAAACGAGACTAATGCCATCAAGGAAACATTTGGTAAACACGCGTATGATTTAGTAGTTAATTCAACAAAATCTATGACAGGACATTTATTAGGTGGTGCTGGAGGCATAGAATCTGTGTTCGCAGCCTTAGCCATTCATCACCAAGTGTCGCCACCAACAATGAATATTTTTAATCAAGATGCTGCATGCGACTTAGACTATGCCGCAAATGAGGCAAAAGAAATAAACATAAAGGCGGCATTAAAAAATAATTTTGGTTTTGGTGGAACAAACGGTAGTTTGATCTTTATGAAATTCTAAAAATTAAGCTAAATTGGAAAAAAATTTTTTAATAGATGGTAATTTTTCAAAAAATATTAGCCCATTTGATAGGGGACTATCATATGGAGATGGTGTTTTTAGGACTTTCCTAGTTCATAATAGACAACCAGTAAATTGGAATCTACATTACAAGAAATTAAAATCTGATGCGACCAAACTTAAGATAAAAATTCCGCTAAAAAAAGATATTTTTCTTGATATCAAGAAATTATTCAAAACAAAAAATACTCACATTGGTAAAATAATAATTACTCGTGGAGTATCAAATCAAGGCTACCAATTCAATAAAGGTATTAAAAGTACATGTATATTATTAAAAATTAGGTATACAAGAATAAAGAAAGAATTATATTCAGGCGGTGTAAAGTTAATGATATGTAAGACGAAAGTTTCAGATCTAAATCAATATAATGAGATCAAACATCTAAATAGGTTAGATAATGTCTTAGCAAAGTCTGAATTAGATAGCTCGGTGTTCGACGGTTTAATGCTTGATAAAAATAATTGTATTAATGAGTGTGTAAGTAGTAATATTTTTGCTAGATATGGAAAAGTCATTATCAGTCCTAAACAAAATATTGGAGGGGTATCTGGTGTTTGTAAGGAGATCATTATTAAAAATTGCAATTCACTTGGGTTTGTTTTTAAACATGAAGATATCACTGTGAAAAAATTGAAAAAAGCAGATGAAGTTATAATTACAAACTCAGTTTTTGGCTCATTGTTCGTAAAACAGATAGAGAAGAAAAAATGGAAAGAAGGATTATTTGCGTCATTAATTAGAGATTTGATTATCAAGCCAAAGAATACATGAATTTATTATTAAAAAAATTTGAATTTATTAAAAAAAGAAAAATTTTAATTATTACTTTTATTATTTTGTTCTGGCTTATAAGTTACTTGTTTTTACCTTTAAATATTACAGAAGAAAATGCAAGCTTTGAAGTTGCTAGTGGAAGTAATTTAAAACAAATCACCAGACAGTTAGTAGAGGTCAAGGTTCTTAGGGAGTCATTTCGATTTAAATTACTTACATTTATGTTTTCAAAAAGTGAAAGTTTAAAAAAAGGGCATTACAAATTAGAATCCGGTGCTACAGCACTTGATCTTCTTGAAATGCTTGCTAATGGAAAAGAGACTTTATACTCAATTTCAATTCCTGAGGGATTAACCTTTGATGAAATGCTGGAAAAAATAAGAGCAAATAGAAATATTAAAAAAACTCTTAAATCTTATGATGAGAAGGATATCTTGAAAGTAATTTCATCAGATAAAAAATATATTGAGGGTTTATTTTTCCCAGATAGTTATTACTTTTATAAAAATACATCCGACGTTGAAATACTTCAAAATGCTAATAATATTTTAAAAAGAAAGCTCCATAGCGCATGGCAAGAACGCGCAGCTGAACTACCTTATAAGGATATGTATGAAGCCTTAATTGTGGCATCAATAATTGAGAAAGAAGTAGGAGTCCTTGAAGAGGCATTTGTCATTGCTGGAGTTTTTGTTAATCGTCTGAATATTGGTATGCCTCTTCAAAGTGATCCAACAGTAATTTACGGCATGCGTAAAAAATTTGATGGAAATATAAGAAAAAAAGATCTAAAAAAGGACACTATATTTAATACGTATACAAGAAAAGGAATCCCTCCGTCCCCAATATCCCTCCCAAGCTTTAACTCAATAAAAGCTGCGTTAAATCCAGCCAAAACAAATGCTCTATATTTTGTAGCTAAAGGTAACAGAAAGCATAAATTTTCAGCTACACTTAAAGAACATAATAAAGCAGTTCGAAAATATCAAAAATGAAAAGAAAACCTAAATTTATTACGCTTGAAGGGGTAGATGGTGCGGGTAAAAGTACTCATATAAATTTTATAAAAAAATATCTCGCAGATAAAAAAATAGATTATAAATTTACAAGGGAGCCTGGTGGGACCATCCTAGGTGAGAAATTAAGAGAAATTTTGCTAAATGATGATATGCACCCAGAAACAGAATCCCTTTTAATGTTTGCGGCAAGGTATGAGCATATAGATAAAGTTATCAAACCTAACCTTGCCGATGGAATAAGTGTCATCAGTGATAGGTTTACTGATGCGACATATGCTTATCAGAGTGGTGGAAAATATGTTGAGAAAGCGAAAATTACAATATTAAAGGAGTGGGTACATAAAGGTTTAATACCAGATTTAACCATTCTTTTTGATCTACCTATAGACGTAAGTATATCTAGACTTAACAGGACCGGAGATCTTGATAAGTTTGAAAGGGAAGAGAAAAGTTTTCACGAAAGAATTAGAAACTCGTATTTAGAATTAGCCAAAAATGCGCAAGATAGATTTAAAGTGATAAATAGCGATCAAAATATAAATACAATTGAGAAAGAACTTAATTTAATACTGGATGAGATATTTACGTGAGTATTTATCCATGGCAAAAAAACTCGTGGGATTCATTATTTCGAAATAAAGTCAAGATGCCCCATGCATTTATATTTTATGGCGCTCAAACTCTTGAAATAAATGCATTTGTTAGTGAATTAGTTAAATCTATTTTATGCTCTAAATCATCAATTGACAATTTTGCATGCAATTTATGTCAAGATTGTTTATGGGGTGAAGCAAATCATCCAGATCTAAAAATAGTTGACAATGATCTTGATAAAGATCAATCAGATAATATTATTAATGTATCAAATGTTAGAAAAATTAAAAAGTTTTTAGAGCTAACCTCTCATCAATTAAACGGGAAAAAGATTGTAGTTTTATACAATGCAGAAAAATTAACTATTGCAGCTTCAAACGCACTATTAAAGACTATTGAAGAGCCTTCTAGTGATTGCCTAATTATTTTTACAGCTAATGATTTAGCCAACGTACTTCCAACAGTTACTAGTCGTTGCAGACTGGTTTCCTTCCCGAAACCAACTAGTGAGGAAGCAAAACAAGTTCTTGAAAAAACAAATAATAGCGACCTTATTCAAAATCTAAATTTATACAATAATTCACCACTTGAACTTATTAATGATAAAGATATGTTGCTTAATATCGATACTATCCTTATTGAGCTGAAGAAAGGGAAAGATATAGATTTAATGAAAATTAATAATATTTGGGTTGATAATGGACTAGTGTGGATTGTTAACTTATTGCAAAAATGGTCTTATGAACTTTTATTATCCAAAATGTCAGGGGGTAATAATTACTTTCCAAGCCATAATGAGGTGGTACATAATCTATCTTTAGATGCGGACTTAAATAAATTATTGGTCTTTCAAAAAAGCTTAAACAAAATAAAATCATATGCTAAAACAGCAGTTAATAAAGAGATCAACATAAATTCGGTTATGATTGAGTATAAAAAAATTTTTAATACCTAATTATGTATATTGACTCGCATTGCCATATAAATTTTCCTGAGCTTAATGAAAAAATTGATCAGGTTCTTCACAACATGAAAAATCATAATATCTCTCATGCTTTATGTGTGAGCGTGACGCTCGATAAAATTGATGAAATCTTGAGCTTGGCAAATAAATATTCTAATATTTATGCTTCTGTTGGTGTCCATCCGGACTATGAGAATATCGATGAACCAGATATCGATACGTTATATCGTTACTCAAAAGAAAAAAGAATTGTTGCTATTGGCGAGACCGGCTTAGATTATTTTAGATTAAAAGGTGATTTGGCCTGGCAACGAGAAAGGTTTAGGGTCCATATTCGTGCAGCTATTAAATCAAAGCTCCCACTTATTATTCATACAAGAAGTGCTCGGGAGGATACAATAAAAATTATGACAGAAGAGGGTGCTCATTCTGCAACAGGAGTTATGCATTGCTTTACTGAGTCATATGAGATGGCAAAGCAAGCAATTGATCTAGGGTTTTATATTTCTTTTTCTGGGATAATTACTTTTAAAAATGCTGAAAGTTTAAGAGAAACTGTTAAAAAATTACCAATTGAGAATATATTAATTGAAACTGATTCACCCTATTTGGCACCAGTTCCAAATAGAGGCAAATTAAATGAGCCTTCTAATGTAAGATTTGTTGCAGAAAAAATTGCAGAATTAAAAGGTATTTCAACCGAAGAAGTTGCTGAAATTACCACTAATAATTTTTTCAAGTTGTTCACTAAGTGCAAAAAACTTTAACGATACTTGGAGCAGGATCAAGTGCAGGAACGCCAGTAGTTGGCTGTAAATGTGAAACATGTTTGTCAGAAAATCCTAGAAATAAAAGAACTAGATGCTCAAGTTTAATCACGCTTAAAAATGGTAAAAATATCCTTATAGATACTGGTCCAGATTTAAGAGAGCAGTCTTTGAGAGAGTCAATTTCTTCAGTTGACGCAGTTCTTTTTACTCATGCACATGCTGACCACTGTCATGGTATTGATGACTTAAGAGCCTTCTGTCAAATCAATAAAATTCAAATACCTTTATATGGCAATGAAAATGTTATTGAACAACTGATTCATAAATTTAAGTACGCAATGATAGAGCCAAAAAATTTTTGGGAAATCCCCGTTCTCAAACCAAACATAGTGGATGAGCCATTTCAAATTTTTGATGAAATAATTACTCCTGTTCCAGTTAAGCATGGTAATAATAATATTAATGGATATAGAATTGGAAATCTAGGCTACATAACAGATGCTTCTGAAATATCTGAAAATTCAATGAAACTTTTAGAGGGTATTGATGTTCTACTCCTTGATTGTTTAAGAATGGAGCCTCATTTCACACACCTTTCTTTTCATGAGAGCATTAAGATTGCGAAAAAAATTAATGCAAAAGAAACATATTTAATTCATATGACCCACAGCTTAGAATATGAGAGTTTAAAAAAAATGTTACCAGAAGGTATTTATGTTGGTTACGATGGTTTAAAATTAGAAATTAACTGAAAATAAGGATTCAATATGAAATATAGTCTGAAATTTATTACCGCTCTAATTATGCTAATTGGATTTTCTTTTAGCGTCCATGCTGACAATCATGGGGAGAAAAAAAGAGTTTTTACAGAAAATGAATTTATCTCCCTTTTTAGTGGCAAGCCAAAATCTAGAGTCCTTAAGTACTTAGGAAAGCCTGATAGTACTGATATGGCAATTAAACCGAAAGGTGCCAGTTCTGTATTAGGCCGCCCGACAATTGACAAGAAAAACCCAAATAAGAAACTTAAAATTGAGATGTGGTACTACAATAATATTGTTGAATATTCACCTAAAAAAACTTACCTTAAGGTTGAATTAACCTTAATCGAAGATCGTATTGTAAATATAGGCTTTTTTAACCAATAAAAAAACCACTCATATAGAGTGGTTTTTAAATATTTTCAGTTAGATTGCTAACTCAGAATGCCAGCTACTTTTTCCGAAGCCAACCCTGCGATTGAACCAAGAATGAAAGAAACAGACATCATAATTACAGGATTAGAGAAATCCATTGCCATAACTTCCATATTGCTTGCTAGAAGCATAAATCCGAATGTTGCTGCATAACCGAATACATTAGCAGGGATATTTGGACATTTTGGAAGAGCAGTTAAACCCCATACTGTAATACCAACAGCTACTGGCCAAGCGAAATCTCCAATTACTCCAAGGTAACCATAAAGAATAACTGCGATAGCAGCTAATATTGAACCGTAGATTGTTGCAGCTACTGTTTTGGATAAAGCATCCTTACCTACAGTAAAGTATGCGCCCCAAGCAATAAAACCGCCCCAAACTTGAACATAATCACCTAATACAAAAAGTGCGATATAGGTCCAAACTAATGCGCAAATACCTAAACTTACTCCTAAAGCATTTTTCATTCTACTTCCTCCTGTTGAAGTTAAATTAAAATTTAATTTATCAATTAAAATTAACTTAGCACTTAACCGACAAAATTAAATGAAGCTTTAATGCAAAAATTAATTAGTTTCATACCCACATCTAGGCTATAAAAAATAATTAGATTCTACAATGACTCACGAATTTTTTACTGTCAACCTTTTTTTTAATCAAGACTTGTAATTTGTTTTTATTAAGG
>CAZPCL010000018.1:0-12230 GCA_964585105.1 uncultured Methylobacillus sp. | reverse complement strand
AAGACGGGTAGAGGTGTTCATGAATACCGAGGAGTAATGGATCGAGTAGATATTATTACTAGCACATTTGGTAAAGCATTGGGGGGTGGTTCTGGAGGATTTACCTCAGGAAGAAAAGAAATTATTGACATATTAAGACAAAGATCAAGGCCTTATTTATTCTCAAATACGTTAGCCCCTTCAATATGTGCTGCAACTCTCAAAGCGCTTGAAATGATTGGGAGCAATACGGAGTTAAGAGATCGTCTAGAACATAATACCCATTACTTCCGAAAAGGAATGCAAAAAGTAGGTTTTGCAGTTGATAATGGTGACCATCCAATCGTACCGGTAATGTTGGGAGATGCTAACCTGGCGCAAGAAATGAGTAAGAAGTTATTGTTAAAAGGTATATACGCAATAGGATTTTTCTTTCCCGTTGTTCCTAAAGACAAAGCAAGGATTAGGACGCAAATCTCTGCGGCTCACAACGAGGATGATTTAGATAAAGCTATTTCAGCATTCGCTTCAACAAGAGACGAGTTAACAAGGTAAATTTAATGAATACAATTAGAAAGCTATATTGGGTTTTTATCCTTATTTATTCTGGTGCTATTAATGCACTTCAAATTGGAGATAAAGCACCTAATTTTATTGCTCAATCAACTAAAGGAGAAATCAACTTCCACGAATGGATTGATAATAACTGGACTATTTTATTTTCTCACCCTGGAGACTTTACTCCCATCTGCACAACTGAATTAGCTGAGCTTGCATTTCTTCAGCCAGAATTTAAAAAAAGGGGAACAAAAATTATCACCTTAAGTGCAGACAGTTTAGAAGATCACCAAGAGTGGGTATCTCATATTGATAGATATAAAAATTTAATTAGGGTAAATAAAAAAGATACGATAGTAACAGGCCTAGAAAGACCTGATCTTAATTACCCAATTCTTGCAGACAAAAAATTAAAGATAGCCACTACTTATGGAATGTATCACCCAAAAGCTGACCAAAAAGGTGTTTTTGGAGAGGCTAATAAATCTACAATCAGGTCTGTTTTTATAATTGATCCAGATAAAAAAATTCAAGCGATTCTATCTTATCCTAAAAATATTGGTAGAAACTTCGATGAAATTATTCGAATAATTGATGCCCTTCAGATGGCTAAAGAATACAATATAACCACCCCTGGAAATTGGCAGAAAGGCAAGCAGGTAGTAGTTCCAACATATGTCTTATCCGAAGATATAAAAGAAACATATAACGTAGAGTTTTTTATCCAACATCAAGACTATTTAAGGACTATTAAAGATCCAAGCGAAAATAAAAAAACATCACTAGATACTATAAAAGAAAAATAAATTAAAAAGACATTGAAAACAAATCGATAAATGAAATAGGAGCAATTTGATAATGGGTATAAAAAAACTAATTATAAATAGTGTATTAATAACTTTATCTTTTTTATTAATAGCTGGATGTTCTAAATATATAGATCTTAAAGATGGAGCAGATAAAGTATTATTGGTAAAAGAAAAGCCGACAGGATGCCTCTCAAGAGGGACGGTTGATGTAAGTGTTCTTGCAGAAATTGCTTATGTTGAAAGAAGTGAAGAAAACATTAATAGAGATTTATTGCAGTTGGCTCAGAATAGTGCAGTTTCAGTTAGAGCAAATACAATTATGAAAAATAAATCTCTAGAACCTGGAAAAGCTACATTTTCAATGTTCAGATGCAATCGCCCGTGGGCTAAATAAATTAATCCTTTAATTTGATTTTATGAAGGCTTGGCATCACTTGTTCAAAAAGGTTGTTTAAATATTCTTTGGTGTCATCTGGAAAGTCTATGTCTTCAAAATAAGAACTTACTAACGGGCATATATTGTTTGCATCACTACTATTACTGAACTCGTCATCCACATCAATAACTTTTCCTCCCTCATCGATATGAAAAATATTTTGTTGTGCCCATACATCATTATCGATACTCACAAAATCAAAACCAATAAAAGTTGTTTGATCTTCAAGCGCATATGCTGCAGCCCTTGCAAATGCTGTAGCATCATATTTTTTGACTAAAAAATTAACCAGATAAGTCTCTAACTCTTCAGAAATTCCCTTACCGTCATTGACTTCGGAAAACATTCCTGTAAATAAAAAATATTGATTATTTTTATCGCAAAATGATAGTACCTTATTCACTGCTTTATGCTCCAAGACCATTTTTTTGTATGTGCTTGGAAATTCTTTTTTTAAATAATCGAATTGGTTTAGCTTCATCTTGACCCTATTTATACTTATTTAATTTTATATTTATAATTACTTTAGACATAATTATATAAGGTTTTTCAATAATAAAATTAATTTATATGTCTTTTTCTTTTCTTTCTGGTAGCTTTATAAGCAATCAAAAGCAAAATTCCAAAAATCAATATTAACCCTATAAGGACAGCAATATAATATAAATAAGGTTCAAATTGAGTTGTCACAGATATTTTATCTATTTTAGAAATAGTGTAATGACTTGTTACTGAGCTGTATATCAGGTCCATTAAATATAGTTTTTTTACTCGAATAAATACAAAATCAAGAGTGTTCAAAATCCTTTAAAGCTTGTCTTATACCATCAGAGATTGAAATATTAGGCGTCCATCCTAATTGGGTAAGAATGTCGACATTCAATAACTTTCTTGGAGTGCCATCAAGTTTAGTTTTATCAAAAATTACTTCTCCTTTAAATCCAGAAATCTTAGCAATAAGTAAACTTAGGTCTTTAATACTAATATCCTCTCCAGCTCCAATATTGACTATAGGATAAGAATTTTCACTTGAATCATCTTGGAGGAGAGAGTTAAATTTTTGATCGACAAGATTCATTAAAAAAACGCACGCTTCAGCTAGGTCAGTACTAGATAAAAATTCACGCTTAGGTTTGCCAGAGCCCCACACACCTATACTTTTAGCATTAGATTTTGTTGCTTCAGAAAATTTCCTAATTAAAGCAGCAATAACATGCCCACTTTGAAGGTCATAATTATCTCCAGGTCCATAAAGATTAGTAGGCATTACCGCCAAATATTTTGTTTTGTATTGTCGGTTATAACTTGAACACATTTCAATACCTGAAATTTTTGCAAGAGCGTATGGGCTATTTGATTTCTCTAGAGGGCCAGACAATATATATTCTTCCTTTATTGGCTGCTTACAATCTCTTGGATAAATACAGCTCGATCCCAAAAAGAGTAATCTTTTGACACCTCGAAGGTATGATTGATGAATAACATTTGATTGAATGGCGATATTTTGATAAATAAAATCTGCTGGGTACAAAGTATTTGCATAAATACCACCAACCTTCCCTGCTGCCAAAAAAACATATTCTGGTTTTTCAGTTTTAAAGAAATTTGAAGTTGTCAGCTGATCAGTTAAATCCAACTCATCATGACTTTTTAAAATAATATTTTTAAACCCAGCTTTTTTCAAATTAGTTAATATTGCTGAGCCTGCCAAGCCATTATGTCCAGCAACATATATTTTAGAGTTATGATTCATTTCCAAAATCCTTTTTTGTTATTTTTTATACTATCAATACTTTATTTCCTAATTAATCTAAATTTCTCCAAGAGCTAAAAAAGCATCTGACATTGGATAATGATGATTACCAATAAATAATCCATTCTTATCAATATAATCAGCATTTTTAAGTTCGCCATGCACCTCTGAATCAAAGTACTTCGTAACTTCATTTTTAGCAAAATTACCTGTAACTATCGGTCTGTATTCAAAACCTAAAGAAGATAATTTTTTTGCTAAAAATGCACGATCTAATTTACTTTTAGGTCTTATTACTAAGCTAAAACCGAACCAAGAACTTTTTCCTACCTCTTTCTGGATAATTAAATCTGAATGGTTTGTTAAAATTTTTCTAAATAAGATTGCATTTTTTTGACGTCCAGAAATTATCATAGGTAATTTTTTAATCTGTTCTATACCAACAGCTCCTTGAAGTTCCAGCGGTCTGACATTATATCCTGGCAAAACAAAGCGGAAATCTTCTTTTAATGATTCATTATGCTTTTCAGAGCAAACTAAATTATTAGTTGGTAAATCTCTTGTCCAACCATGAGCTCTTAATGATAGAAGGATATGATATAACTCGTCATTATCCGTTGCTACAATTCCGCCTTCCATTGTTGAAATATGATGGCTAAAGAAAGTACTAAATGTACCCATCACACCAAAGGTTCCCGTCTTCTTATTTGAGAATTCTGCACCCATCGACTCACAATTATCTTCAACTAAAAGAATATCTTTTCCAGAAATTAAGTTAAAGATATGGTCAAAGTCATTTGAGTTACCGAGAAGGTTTACTGCCATGATTGCACGAGTTTTTTTAGAAATAGCAGTTTCTAATTTAGATAAATCATAATTTAATGTTTCTAAGTCTATATCGACAAACTTTATTTTTAATCCGTACTGGTATAGAGGGAAGTATGTTGTGCTCCATGATACAGCTGGGACAATAATTTCATCTCCACGCTTAAGCCTTAGACTTGATTGTTTTGAATAAAAAAGAGCAGCAATCATTAATAAATTTGCTGAAGAACCGGAATTTACCATTACACAATGTTTAGCCTCTATAAATTGAGCGAATTTTTTTTCGAATAGTTTCACTCTTTTACCCATAGTAAAATTACCTTCAGCTATAACATCATTCATAGCGCTAATTTCACCATCACCCCAAGAGCTTGTTGCTAATTGATGCTTAGAACTCATAATGTTTTTTTCCAAAAACCATGTTTTTTTAATAATTGATCTTCCTTTGCATGGTTTAAGTCTTCTTTTACCATTTCACCAACCAAATCATCAAAGCTTATTTTAGGCTGCCAGCCCAATTTTTCCTTTGCTTTACGAGCATCCCCTAATAAGGTTTCCACTTCTGTAGGTCTAAAATATAAAGGATCTACAGCAACAATACACTTACCCGAGGAGTCATAACCCTTTTCTTTTTCACCCTCCCCCTTCCAATCAATATCAATATCTAACTTTTTTGCAGCTGCATTTACAAAATCTCTAACGCTATATTGTGAGCCAGTAGCGATAACATAATCATCAGGCTTTTCTTGCTGCATCATTAGCCACATCATCTCAATAAAATCTTTTGCATGTCCCCAATCTCTGAGTGCATTCATATTGCCTAAAAATAAACAGTCCTGAAGTCCAAGCTTTATTCTTGCTAATGCCATTGTTATCTTTCTTGTTACAAAAGTTTCTCCCCGAACAGGACTTTCGTGGTTAAATAAAATTCCATTACAGGCAAAGATGTCATAGGCTTCTCGATAATTTATAGTAATCCAATACGCATAAAGTTTTGCAACTGCATAAGGACTTCTCGGGTAAAATGGTGTTTTTTCAGTCTGTGGTGTTTCCTGAACCAATCCATACATTTCAGATGTTGATGCTTGATAAAATTTAGTCTTATTTTCTAATCCTAGAATTCTAATTGCTTCCAAAATTCTAAGGGGTCCTAAGGCGTCTGAATTTGCCGTATATTCTGGTTCCTCAAATGAAACTTGAACATGACTTTGCGCAGCCAAATTATATATCTCATCGGGTTTAATTTTTTGTATTATATGTATTAAGCTTGAAGAGTCTGTCATGTCTCCATGGTGGAGAAAGAACGGAATTTCCTGCTTACTGGAGTTAGTAACCAAATGGTCAATTCTTGCTGTATTGAACATTGAACTTCGTCTTTTGATTCCATGAACTTGATAGCCTTTGTCAAGTAAAAATTCTGATAAATAAGCTCCGTCTTGACCTGTTACACCTGTAATTAATGCTATTTTACCCATCAGTTTCCCTTCCATAAAAATCATCAAATCTTAAAATATCGTCTTCACCCACATACTCTCCGCATTGAACCTCAATAATAATTAGATCACTATCGGTATCGTTCATTAACCTATGCTTTTGTTCTTTTGGTATATAAGTAGATTCATTCATTTTTAGCTTAGATTTTTCGTTATTATTATTAATAATAGTAGCAGTTCCTGATACTACCACCCAATGTTCTGAGCGATACTTATGCATTTGAAGTGAAAGTTTAGATTTTGGTTTTACAATAATACGTTTTACCTTGAAATTTTCATTTTCTGATAGTACCTTATAAGATCCCCATGGCCTATAAATAGTAACATTCTCTTCAATAGCTTTTGGATTTGAGCGTCTAAGATTTTCTACCAAAAACTTAATATCTTCTGATCGATTTCTGTCAGAAATTAAAATTGCATCTGGAGTTTGAATAGCAATTATATTGCTTAAACCTATAGTTGCGATTAAATTATCCTCTGACCATACAAGACTATCTTTAGTATCTAAATTAAAAACTGTTCCATGGCATAAATTCCCATTTTTGTCTTTTTGTCCATTCTCATAGATCGAATTCCAATTTCCTAAATCATTCCACCCCATTCCGACTGGTACCACAGCAATTTTTTTTACTTTCTCAGCTAAACCATAATCCATAGAAATACTTGGAAAATTTTCGTACATACCCTTTAAATTACTATCTGAAAAATTTATTAAAATATTATGCATTTCTGGTTGATATTTCTTTAATAACTCCATAAAAACTTTTGCCTTAAAAACAAACATCCCACTGTTCCACAAGTATCCGTCATCCATATATTTAATTGCGTCAGTTTTACTTGGCTTCTCTATAAAAGATTCCACCTCATAGATACTTAGATCTGCTTTTTTAGTAATTTTTTTATTCGGCTTTATATAACCATATCCAGTAGCAGGGTTATCGGGTTTAATTCCTATTAGCACTAAAAAATCGTCTTCGGCAATCGCTTCTGCAGACTTCCATGCTGCTAAAAATTTGTCATCTTTTTTTATTGAGTGATCTGAGGCAAAAATACCCACAACAGCGTCTTTGTCTTTTTTGTAGATATTGTAAGTTGCTAAAGCTATCGCTGGAAGCGTATTTTTTGCTTCTGGCTCTGTCATTACATTGGAATTAGACTCTGGAAATACTTCAGACAATTGACCTAAAACTTCAAATTTATGACTTTCATGAGTAACTGTGTAAAGGTTATTTGGATCTACTAGTTTTTTTAATCTTAAAGCTGTTTGTTGAAGTAACGTTTTTTCACCGTTAAGAGCTAATAACTGTTTTGGTCTGATTGATCTAGATAATGGCCATAATCTACTTCCAAAACCTCCGCACAAAATTACCGCATATCGCTTACTTTTTTCTAAATTCATAGAATAGCCCTTTAGCCTTTTTTACTTTTAAACAAGCTGAAGCCTTTTTTCAATTAAGTCGCACAAAATATGTCCAATCAATATATGCGCCTCTTGGATTCGTGCTGTTGATTCTGAGGGAACAGTGAGGCAGTGATCTGAAAAGTCTTTTAGCTTACCTCCGTCTCTTCCAGTAAGTGAAAGAGTTGTAACGCCCATATTTTTTGCCACTTCAAAAGCTCTTATAATATTTTCACTATTTCCCGAAGTAGAAATTCCAATCACAATATCACCCGAAGTTGCTAATGCCTCAAGTTGTCGGGAAAAAATCTCCTTAAAACCGTAATCATTTCCCACACTAGTAAGTATTGAGCTATCAGTTGTTAATGCTATAGATTTTAATGCACGCCGCTCTTTTTTAAATTTTCCAACTAATTCTGCAGCTATATGCTGACTGTCAGATGCGCTCCCTCCATTTCCACACAAAAAAATAGTCCCATTTTTTTCTAAACAACTTGACAACAAATTCCCAAATAATTCGATTAAAGAAACATTAGTTTCTAAAATTTTATTTATTATTTCGAGATGACTAGAAAGATTTTTTTTTATGACATCTTGCATAATTTTCCACTACCCTAACTTAAATTATTAAACTACTAAATCATTTTAACTTATATATTATGTATTCAATAACGCTTTAAAGTAAATCTTAGTATTTAAAAAAAAAGCCGGCTAGGGCCGGCTTTCCTTAATCTAATGTGTTACTTGGTTATTTTTATCTAAAAGCATTTTAATTCTAAGCTTTTCTTTCTTATATAATCTTACTCTAGAATCAGGTACATAATTTTTGTAAGCCTGCTTTACAATATCTTTTAAGGCTTGATGTCTATTTTTAAGTTCTTTGAGGTCCATACTGCTCCTTTTAATTTTTTAAATTTAAATGAAATTGTATTTCTAACTCTTAAACTTCATAAATAACTTTATACCTATTAAAAAAAAATTCTAGTATTATTTACCTGTAAATTAAAATTAAAATTTATTATGAGTATTATTGAAAAAAAAGTTTTGGAAGAAATTCAGTTTTATGTGACTACAAAATATGCGTGTGGCTATATAAGTGGCCAGGATGCGCAATCTATTGTCGCGACACCATACAAAAATATCAATAGTAAAAATTTTGAAGGCCTTATAAATGAAGGATTTAGAAGAAGCGGGCAATATGTATACAAACCAAATTGTAAAAGTTGTAACGCTTGTGTTCCTATTAGGTTATTAGCCTCAAAATTTGTTGCCAGTAGATCCCAGAAAAGAGCTGCAAATTATCTTGATAAGCTAACTATAAAAATACTTCCTCTAAATTTCAATGAAGAACATTACGAGTTATATGTTCATTATCAAAATAGAAGGCATCAAGATACTGGCAAAAGTGAGGATGAAATTAGTGACTACAATGATTTTTTAATTAAAAGTAATGTTGAATCCAAACTTGTTGAATTTAGACTAGGGAATGAGCTTAAAATGGTCACAATTATTGATATTGTTAATGATGGTATATCAGCTGTTTATACTTTTTATGATTGTAGTAATCGTAAATTAAGCCTCGGTACAATTTCTATTATGTGGCTAATTAGTTTTTGTAAAAAACAAAATCTTTCTTTTCTTTATCTTGGTTATTGGATTAATGAAAGTAAAAAAATGAAATATAAAACCAACTTTAAACCTTATGAGTTACTACTTGAAGGTATATGGCAAGAAGCATCAAGCTAAATAGCGTGTTACAATTTTCTTTTTATCAAACATTTCGCTTATGAAAAAAATATACATATTTGGTGTAGGACTAATAGGCGGTTCGATAGCTCGCAAAACGCGTGATCTAAATATATTTGACGAAATTATCGGGATTGGAAGAGCAGGTGGAAGCTCTATGGATAAACTTGTCCAATCTGGTGTTCTTAATTCATCATCCACCCAGATTGGGAAAGAGATAGGTGAGGCTAGCTTAATCGTTATTGCAACTCCTGTAGCACAAACAAAAATTATTCTAAAAAAAATTCAGCCCTTCCTTAACCCCGAAACTATTATTACTGATGTGGGAAGTACGAAATCTGACATTATGTGTGATGCTAAGCTTATTTTAAATAATAAATTTTCACAATTTATCGGCTCACATCCTATTGCTGGCTCAGAAAAGCATGGTCCATCTGCTGCTAAAAAAGATCTCTTTCAAGGGAAAAATATAATTTTAACGCCTAATAAAGAGAATCCCATAAATAAAATTTCTGAACTTACAAAATTTTGGGAATTAATGGGTGGAAAAGTAACAAATATGGCTGCTGATGATCATGACCAAATATTTTCAACGATCAGCCACTTGCCACACTTACTTGCTTTTAGTCTAGTCAGTCTTATTAATAACAAAGATAATAAAGATATTTTATTAAATTTTGCTGCAAGTGGGTTTAGAGATTTTTCAAGAATTGCTGCGAGCTCTCCAGAAGTTTGGAAAGATATAACAATTCAAAATCAAGATTCAATAATTAAGGATTTGAAATTATTTCAAAAAGAGATTGTTAAATTAACTACTTTTATAGAATTAAAAAATGAAAATAAATTAGAAGATTATTTAAAATTAGCTAGTATTACAAGACAAAGCTGGTTAGAAGATAGCTAAGTGAAACAAAAAAAACTAAAAGCATCATCAGCTGCCAATGGGACAGTTTTCCTTCCCGGTTCAAAGAGTATTACTAATAGATTGCTACTTATATCAGCCCTCTCTAATGGAAAGACGTTAATCCAAAATTACCTTGATTCAGACGATACCAAGCAGATGCTAAATGCTTTAAGGGCACTAAAAATCAAATTTAATATCGTAGATAAAAAAGATATCTTAATCCAAGGCTGTAATCATAGTTTTTTAAATAAAAATACTAAATTGTCACTAGGAAATGCAGGTACAGCTTTTCGGCCACTTACAGCAGTTCTTTCAGTCATGGGAGGCACTTATGAGTTAAAAGGTATAAATAGGATGCATGAGCGGCCTATTAAAGATTTAGTTGATGCCTTAACTCAGATTGGAGCTGAAATAGATTATTTAGGCAAACAAGGATACCCCCCACTAAAAATAAATCCGGGCAAAATTAATTGCAACAAAAATATTAACATAAAAGGTAACGTCTCAAGTCAGTACTTAACAGCATTGTTAATAGCAGGCCCCTTATGTGATCAGGATTTGAAAATTCAAATAACTGGAGATCTAATTTCAAAACCATATATTAATATAACTCTAAAACTCCTCGCTAAATTTGGTATTAAATATAAAAATAATAAATGGGAAAGTTTTACTTTAAATTCTCCAGCTAGATTTAAAGGTCCAAAAAAAATTAAAGTAGAGGGTGATGCATCTTCAGCATCCTATTTTTTTGCAGCAGGAGCGATTGGTGGCTTGGTAGAAGTTAAAAATATTAACAAATCCAGTATACAAGGCGATTTAGAGTTTTTAGCTATTATAAAAAAAATGGGGGCCAATATAGAATACCTTCCAAATTCAGTTAAGGTTTCGAAAGGAAGGCAATTAACTGGTATGACAATCGATTGTAAAAATATTCCAGATGCAGCAATGACCTTAGCAATTCTTGCTTTATTCGCAAAAGGACCTACAACTCTTAAATCTATAGCAAGTTGGCGTGTTAAAGAAACTGATAGGATTTTAGCAATGAAAACTGAACTTAAAAAATTAGGTGCTTCTATTTCATCAACCGAAAGTTCAATAACAATTAAACCCCCAAATATAATAAATAATAATATTAGTATTGATACTTATGATGACCATAGGATGGCCATGTGTTTTTCCCTAGTATGTTTAGCCAATAAAGATATTGTTATTAATGATCCAGAATGTACAAATAAAACATATCCAAATTTCTTTAAAGATTTTGGGGAAATTGTTGAGTAAAAAAAAATATCCATTAATTATTGCGATCGATGGTCCGGCTGGATCTGGAAAGGGTACGGTTGCAAAAAAGTTATCGGCTAAATTGAATTACCATTACCTTGACTCTGGTGCAATTTATAGAGTCATTGCTTATGCTGCAAAAAAAAATAATATTAAGTCAGAATCCATTAATGAATTAATAGACTTAGTCAGTAATTCTACAATTAAATTTTCTAAAGATAAAATCTGGCTTGACAGTGAAAGTGTCACCAATCTTATTAGAACAGAATTAGTAGGTAAACTAGCCTCAGAAATTGCAATGCACGAAAAAATGAGAGCTTCTATCCTAGGCTACCAAAGAAGCTTTTGTAGATTGCCAGGTCTTATTGCAGAAGGCCGAGACATGACTAGTATCGTTTTTCCTAATGCTCACTTAAAAATATACCTTAATGCAAGTGTTCATGAAAGAGCAAAGAGAAGATATAAACAATTGATATCAAAAGGAAATGATGTTAATCTATCGGAAATAGCTCGCGAAATATCAATAAGAGATTCGAGAGATAAGTTTAGAGAGGTATCCCCTCTTGTTGTAGTGAAAGAAGCTCATGTTTTAGAGACGGATAATCTTACTGAAGATCAAACAGTCGATAAGATTCTAAGTTTCTTTTTCGAGGTAACAAAAGGCTCCAGTAACCCAAAATTATTGGATTAAATTAAACTTCCCCATCGCTAGTTGGGATTATATTAGATTAAGGTTAAAAATTAATGGCAACCACAGAGACTATAAAAGATACAGAAAGTTTTGCTGCACTATTTGAAGAGAGTATGGCGCTTAAAGAGATGCGTCAAGGTGAAGTTATAACTGCTGAAGTTATCTCAGTAGAAAGTGATTTCGTAATAGTGAATGCAGGGCTTAAATCAGAAAGTGTTATCAAAACAGAAGAGTTTTTAGATGACAAAGGGACTATTGAAGTTAGTCTAGGAGATCATGTCAAAGTTGCTATTGAGAAAATAGAGGATGGTTATGGATCAACAATTCTGTCCAGAGTAAAAGCTAAACAAATGCAA
>CAZPCL010000017.1:0-12389 GCA_964585105.1 uncultured Methylobacillus sp. | reverse complement strand
ATTAATGAGAATTACGATTCTGATGTTCAAAGAGACCTTGAAAGTTTTTTTTCAAGATTGGTTAAGGATGGGGATAGTTTATTTACCCATACAATTGAAGGGAATGACGATATGCCTGCACATATAAGAACAGCCTTAACACAAACCAATCTATCAATACCTGTAAAAAATAGAAAAATTTTATTAGGACAGTGGCAAGGAGTATATATATTTGAACATCGATATAGTGAATTTCATCGGAAGGTAAAAATTCACTTAATAGGAGATTAATTACTTTAGTGTAGTCCATTTTAAAGGATTAAATGGCTTACTATTTTTTCTTAATTCGTAATATAGTCCATTACTTGGGTTGCCACCACTGTTTCCAACTAAAGCAATAACTGAACCACCTTTTACAATTTCATTACTTTCTTTAAGGAGTGAATTATTATTTCCATAGAGACTCATGTATCCATTACCATGGTCAATTATAATAATATTGCCAAATCCTTTGATCCAGTCAGAATAAACAACTTTACCTGAAGCAACAGCATAAACCTCAGTACCTTCCGGTGACTTTATGAAAAGACCCTTCCATCTAACACCTGTAACTTTTCTCTTCGAATTAAATTTATAAACAATCTTACCCTTAACAGGTAGTTTTAATTTTCCTTTAAGTTTTTTAAAATTAATTCCATCATATTTATTAGTTGGTATTGATTTATTATCAGCTTTTATCTTCTTACTTGGTTCTTTTTTAGCTTCAGCCTTAATTTTTTTTATTAGTTTTTTAAATATATTAGTTAACTTTTTTTCATTTTTTATTAATTTTTTTTTCTTTTTTTTCTGAGTTAATAATTTTTTATTAATTTTTTTTATTACATTCGCTTTTTCTTTTCTTTGTTTTTGAAGTTTCTTTGTATTTCTTTCCTTTCTTTTTTTAAGAGAAGCAACTTTTTTTAATACATCCTTAGTCTTCTGCTTAGCACTTTTAATTTTTATATAAGATTGCTTTATTTTTTTTATATCAACATTTTGTTGTTTGCTATAAAAGCCAATATAGTAAGATTCCCTTGAAATCTGACTTGGACTAATTCCATCTAGGTACATTTGAAAATAGCCAGGATTACCTATTGTATAAGACTGATACAAACGATTTTCAAGAGATTTCTTCTTTTCTTTTATTTCTTTATTTAAGGTAAGAAGCTGCTTATTTAATTTTTTTATTATTCTTTTATTTTTTTTGAATTTTTTCTTTATCTTATAAAGCTCTTTTTTTGTCCTACTTATTTTCTTTTCTTTACCTTTAAGTTCATTAGATAAATTATTTTTTGTAGCCGTATTTTTTTTAATATTTTTATCGAGCTGATTAATTTCTTTTTGAATGGTAAGTAAATCTTTTTCTGTTTTAGTAACTTTAGTTTCTGCAATGCTGAAGGAAGAAAATATTAATATGCTTAGACATATAAAAATTTTAAAAATATTTTTTATCGAGCAAGTATTATTCATCAAAGCTTATTAAGGATTTACCTGTCATCTCTTTTGGCGGTACTTTATTCATAAGATAAATAATTGTCGGGGCTATATCTGACAGACTTCCCGTTTTTTTTATTGAGCATTCTCTTCCCATGTATAAAAAAGGCACTAAGTTTGTAGTGTGCTGTGTATGAAGTTGATTATTTTTTTCATCCATCATCAGCTCAGCGTTTCCATGATCTGCCGTTATTAACATATGGCCATTAACTTTTTTTATTGCGTCAGTAACTTTACCAATACAATTATCTAAACACTCGATTGCTTTAATCGCTGCATTTATCTCGCCAGTATGACCTACCATGTCACCATTTGCATAATTACAAATGATGACATCATACTTCTGAACCATTATCGCTTCAGATAATTTATCTGTTATCTCATATGCACTCATTTCAGGTTTTAAGTCGTAAGTTTCAACTTTTGGAGATGGAACTAAAATTCTATCTTCCCCAGGATAAATATTCTCCTCGCCCCCATTAAAAAAGAACGTTACATGGGGGTATTTTTCTGTTTCAGCTATTCTTAGCTGCGTCTTTCCCTCATCTGAAATAAATTTCCCTAATGAATTATCTATTTGTATTGGTTCAAAGATTGGTTTAGATTTTTTTTGCCTTTTATCGTGTTCTGTTAGTGTGAAGTAGCTTAGGTTAGTTGGACATGATTTTCTATCAAAGTGTTCAAATTTATCATTTAAAATTGCATCTGTTATCTGCCTTGCACGATCAGATCTAAAATTCATAAATACTATCGTATCATTACTGCTTATTCCATCAAACCCATCAATTTTATCTATTAACGTAGGAGAGACGAACTCATCTGTTTCATTTCTTTTGTATGCTTCACTTATTGCTTCATGAGATGATTTTACTTTATATTCGGCTTTTGCATGAACCAACAAGTCAAATGCACTTTTAGTTCTTTTCCATCTGTTATCCCTATCCATTGAATAAAAACGACCACATATTGAAGCTAACTCACCAGTCTTAAACTTTTGAAAAGATTTTTCTATAGATACTATATATTTCTCAGCACTCTTAGGAGGGGTATCTCTTCCATCCAAAAAAGCATGTACGTAAACTTTTTCTAGATTATTTTGTTTTGCTAATAGCAAGATGGCATCGAAATGCTCTATATGACTATGAACACCACCATCTGACAAAAGTCCAAAAATATGCAATGCTTTGTTATTTTTTCTCAGCGCCTCAAAATTTTTATTTAATAGCGACTTTGAAAAAAAAGTTTTATTTTCTATACTTAAGTTTATTCTAGCAATATCCTGATGGATAACCCTTCCCGATCCAATAGTTAGATGCCCTACCTCAGAGTTACCCATTTGCCCAGAGGGAAGTCCAACAGAGGATTCCGACGCATTAATCAATGTATTTGCATATTCCTTGTTTAAAGAATCCCAATTTGGAGTCCTAGCCTTTAAGATCGCATTATGCTCATAACTTTCGCTATGCCCAAAGCCATCTAAAATAATTAATACTATTGGATTTTTTTGCATTATTTTTAAAATTTATTTTATTATGTCGTAACGTTCAATTATAATGCCACTTTTCGATTTATCTATTATAAATCATAAATGCTTTATATTTTTTAAGGATTTTTTTTGGACTTTTCATTAAATGATTATTTATTAATTTTTATTATTGTAACTTCCGGTCTATTACTCTTATTCCCCCGCGCACTTTCTGGAGGCATTAGATTAATCAACGTTAAAGATGCAGTTTTACTTATGAATCGAGAGGCTTGCACTATCATAGATGTTAGAGCTGAAGAGAAGTTCAATGTTGGGCACATACCTAATGCAATAAGCATGCCTTACAACAAGTTTCCTGAAATAATAGATAAATTAAAAAAACATTCAAAAAATACAATCTTGGTTTACTGTGGCTCTGGAAATAGCTCAGTAAAAGCAATGAAGATTCTTAACCAAAAAGAATTTGAGTCGGTGATAAGTATTGAGGGTGGGTTTTCTGAATGGGTTAAATTACAACTTCCCGTTTCACAAAAAAATATATGAAAAATATTTTAATGTATTCAAGTTCTTACTGCCCCTATTGTACAAATGCAGAAAGATTATTAGAAGAGAAAGGGTTTGATGTAACTCAAAAAATTCTTATAGATGAAGATCCAAATGAGCTAGAAAAAATGATGAAACTAACCGGTAAAAGAACGGTTCCTCAAATATTCATTGATGATACTTATATTGGCGGCTTTGATGAGTTAAGAGCTTCTGATTTATCTGGAGAATTAGATAAATTATTAAAGTAAATTTCGAAATTTAATGAATTAATAGTTCATTCTTATGTTTTAAAGCTATAGAATAGCGTTTTAGGTCAATTAATATTTTTAACATTTAATAAACTGGGATTATCAATTATGGCAGCAGATAAAAAAACAACGAAACCAAAAAAAGCAAAAACCAAAGTAGGTCAGGATCAACAGCCAGGGTTTGCATTAGAGAAATTATATCTAAAAGATGTATCGGTCGAGGTTCCAAATGCTCCTGAAATTTTTACCAACCGAGAAGCTCCTAAAATCGGTATTGAATTAAATAACGAAACAAAGCCTTTAGCTGATGGTTATTATGAAGTTTCACTTCAGATAACTGTTACTTCTAAAATTGCTAATCAAACAGCTTTTGTGGTTGATTTGGTTCAAGCAGGAATTTTCACTATTAAGAATATTCCCGATGATGGCATGGAGGCCGTAACATCGATTACTTGCCCTAATATTTTATTTCCTTACGCAAGAGAAGCTATTGCAAACTTTACTGTTAAGGCTGGCTTTAACCCTGTTCAATTACAGCCAATTAATTTTGAAGCATTGTATATGCAAGAGAAACAAAAACAAGATTCTAAAAAATCTTAATATGCCTAGTAAAACTTTTACTTGGTTTATTTTTTTCTTAAGTCTTAGTTGTGTATTTTTTTCATCAAATGTATTTGCTGAGTTTTTGTCAGTTAAGACAAAAGATTCAATTTTATTTGAAGGTCCTTCCTCTTCTACTAAGAAGAAATTTATTGTCACTGAGGGGTACCCATTAAAAGTTGTTGTTAGCCTTAAAGACTGGAAAAAAGTTAAAGACCATTTAGGTAACATTAGTTGGGTGCAAGCAAAAGATCTAAACAGTGAAAGAACTGTTATTACCTTGAAATCTAAATCAATTATTTATAACAAGCCTAACTCGAATGAAGCCAAATTAGCTTATATTGATAAACTTGTTGTTCTTGATTTGCTATCTCTTCCAGTTACTGATGGCTGGGTTAATGTTAAATCTGTCTCAACGGGTTTAGAGGGATTTATTAGTGCTGAAGAGGTTTGGGGAATATAGTTTGAGAATATCAGTGCTTGGTGCTGGGGCCTGGGGAACAGCCTTAGCTATTCATCTGGGTAAATTACACCCAACTAAGCTTTGGGCTAGAAACTCTGGACATGTGTCTGGAATGAAAAAAGCTCAATCAAACCCTCTGTATTTAGGTGATTTTAAATTTCCACCATTATTAGAGATTAGCGATGATTTTGATGCGACTATATCCGATACAGATTTAATAGTCTGCGCTCTACCTTCTTCGGGTTTTAGACAAATCTTAAAATCAATAAATGAGATTAATCAAACAGCCTTAGTTATATGGGCTAATAAGGGTTTAGAGCAGGGATCTGCTAAATTGCCGCATGAGATTGCTCTTGAAGAATTAGGAGATCCAACAGAAACTAACCGCCATTGGGGAGTAGTGTCCGGCCCCAGCTTTGCTGCAGAATTAGTAAGGTCTCTTCCAACTGCATTAACATTAGCTTCAACAAGTAAGGAAACTACAACTTTTGCAGCAAATATTTTTCATCATGATAACTTAAGGGTTTATACAAGTCAGGATGTAGTAGGAGCATCAGTTGGTGGAGCATTAAAAAATGTTATTGCAATTGCTTCTGGTATTTCAGATGGAATGGGCTTTGGAAATAATGCACGGGCAGCTTTAATAACAAGAGGTTTAGCTGAGATTTCTAGATTTGGATTCCATTTAGGCGCAAATCAAGAGACCTTTAGTGGTTTAGCTGGGTCAGGAGATCTGGTTTTAACATGCACAGGGGAATATTCAAGAAATCGTGAAGTTGGTATCCAATTAGCAAAAGGGCGACCTTTAGAGGTTATCCTAAAAAACTTAGGACATGTCGCCGAGGGCGTATACACAGCTACTGAGGTGATGAGGAGAATTGATAATATAGACATTGAGATGCCAATCACATCTGAGGTAAATAATGTTATTCAGCTAGGAAAATCACCAAAAGATGCGGTACTAGACCTCTTAGGTCGATCTATTAAGACAGAGAGTTAAATTCCTGATTCAAAATTTAACTGGCGCCATGCCTCATATAGAACAATAGCAACTGTGTTAGATAAATTTAGGCTTCTATTATTTTTTACCATTGGAACTCTTATTTTCTCATCATGTAGCATTCCACTAAGAATTTTCATAGGCAACCCTCGAGTTTCAGGCCCAAAAACAAAAACATCCCCTTGTTTATAATTAAAGTCACCATAGTATCTAGTCGCTTTAGTCGTAACAGCAAAAATTCTATTACCTTTTAATTTTTCTACACACTCTTTGTAGCTGTCATAAATATTAATTTTAGCCATATCGTGATAATCAAGGCCAGCACGGCGAACTTGCTTCTCATCCAAATTAAATCCTAATGGTTTTATCAAGTGTAAATTGCAGGATGTATTCACACAAAGACGAATTATGTTACCGGTATTTGGCGGAATTTCAGGTTCGTATAGGACAATATTGAACATATGATTAAAATTTAAACAGTTGTTATAAAAATAGTGTAAAATTTGTTAACATATATATATTTTATAAATTAATTAATTAAAATCAATTACTTAGGGGATATATGAGCACCCAGCAGCCAATAGAAAATCATGAAACACTTCACTTTTTAAGGCCTAAAGTGAAGCAAAACGAGAATCATTTAGAAAAATGGTCAAAGAAAGCAATTAAATCACTTTTCCATCTACCATTTAATGATTTAGTATATCAGGCTCATGTGATTCACAGATCAAATTTTAACCCCAATGCAGTCCAATTAAGTACTTTACTATCAGTTAAAACTGGCGGTTGCTCCGAAGATTGTGGATATTGCCCACAATCAGCAAGATTTGATACAGAAGTAGAAAATGAACCATTGATGGATATTGCAGAGGTTTTAACTTCCGCAAAACTTGCTAAAGAAGCAGGAGCTAGTAGATTCTGTATGGGCGCTGCTTGGAGAGGTCCTAAGGAAAAAGATTTAGATTCGATTAAAGAAATGATTGTAAAGGTAAAGGAGTTAGGTCTTGAAACATGCGCGACTTTAGGAATGCTTAAAGAAGGTCAAGCTGAACAACTTAAAGATGCTGGATTAGATTACTATAACCACAATTTAGATACCTCACCGGAGTTTTATGGCGATATTATATCAACTAGGACATATCAAGATAGGCTAGACACACTAGAACGCGTCAGGGAGGCATCAATAAACGTTTGTTGCGGAGGTATTGTAGGCTTAGGCGAGTCAATAGATGATCGAGTTAGCTTAATATCACAACTAGCAAATATGAAAAGACCACCAGAAAGTGTCCCAATTAATCTTTTAACTCAAGTAGAAGGAACTCCTTTAGATAATATTGAAAAACTTGATCATTTTGATTTTATAAGAACAATCGCTGTTGCAAGGATTACTATGCCCAAAAGCTTTGTTAGGCTTTCAGCTGGAAGAGAGTCTATGGACGATGGTATTCAAGCACTTGCATTTTTTTCTGGCGCAAATTCAATTTTTTATGGGGAACAGTTATTAACCACTGGTAATCCAGATATTGAAAAAGACAAAAAATTATTCAACCGATTGAACCTATCAACGCTGTGACAATATGTATCAAGACTTATTATTAAATTTAAAGGATTTGGTAAGTAAAAATTTATACAGGCACAGAAAATCAATTCAAGAGCTGAAAAAAGGAAAGATTAAAATTGATGGCCAGTGGGTATGTAATTTTTCTAGTAATGATTATCTTGGGCTAACACAAAATAAAATCATAAAAAAATCTATTATTGATGGAATCAAAAAATATGGGAATGGTGCTGGGGCATCACATCTAATATCAGGACACTATGATATTCATGACAACCTAGAAAAATTAGCTGCAGGAAATCTAGGATTTGATAAGGGCTTACTATTTTCATCAGGATATACAGCAAATATAGGAGTAATTGGTGCTTTATGCGGTAGAAATGATGTAATATTTTCAGATAGATTGAATCATGCATCACTTAACGAAGCTTCATTATTAACTAAATCAAAGTTAATTCGATATAAACATCTAGATCTAGCTCATCTAGAAAAATCTCTTAAAGAGAGTAATGCAGGGAGAAAGCTAATAATTTCAGACGCAGTTTTTAGTATGGATGGTGACTTAATTAATTTACCTGCAATGCTAAATTTATGTGAAAAATATGACGCATACCTTTATATAGATGATGCACACGGTTACGGAGTATTAGGTAAAAATGGGCAAGGTATATTGGAGTATTATTATCCAAAATTAAATTTAACGCATAAACAAAAGAAAAGAATAATTTATATGTTTACATTGGGAAAGTCAGTGGGAATTTCAGGTGCAATAGTTGTAGCAAATAAAAATATCATTAACTATCTAGTACAAAAAGCTAAAACCTATATTTATACTACCGCATCATCGCCGGCGATTTCATGTGGAATAATGACTTCATTGAAAATTGTTAAAGAAGGAAAGAGCATGAGAAGAAATCTTTTGAAATTAATAAATTTATTAAGAGAAAAAGTTGAAAATAAAGCATTGCTAAGCAATTCGATTACACCAATACAACCAATATTAATTAATGATAATGACCTGACAATTAAAATCTCAGAAAAGCTTTTAGAGGCAGGGTTTTATGTTCCAGCAATTAGACCCCCAACAGTACCAATTAAAACATCAAGATTAAGAATTTCAATATCGGCTTTGCATGAACCTAAAGAAATTCTAAGGTTAGCTGAGCTAATTAATTTAAATACAAAGTAATGTATATAAAAATAATAGGTAAGGGGAGACCAGTAGTTTTAATTCATGGATGGGGTATGTCTGGGAAAATTTGGGCAGAATTTTCAAAGTTAATGATGTCAAAATATAAATTATTTATTATTGATCTTCCAGGAATGGGTAAAAGTGAAATAATTGAGCCCTACAAGATAAATAATCTAATAAAAAAAATACATGAGGGGATTCCAGAGAGGGTAACAATAATAGGGTGGTCATTGGGTGGACAAATTGCAATTAAATATTACTTAAAATATCCAAGGGCTGTTAATTATTTAGTATGTATATCATCAACCCCATGCTTTATTAAAAAAAACGGTTGGGAACTGGGGGTTAGTGAAAATTTTTTTTCAAAATTCAAAAAAGATTTATTAAATAATTGGCAAAGAACATTAAAGAAATTTTTTTTACTACAAATGCAAAAAGATGAAGATAAAGAAAAAACTCTAAAGAAGCTAGAAAATGATTTTATGAATGAACAGCCCCCAACAAGAGAGGGCTTAGAAAAGTCCTTAGAAATATTAGAAAAAATAGACATCCGAAAAGATATTGAGAATATTAATATTCCAACATTAATAATTAGTGGCAAGCAAGATAAAATCTCAGACTATAAAGCATCAATTTGGATGAAATCAAGAATTAAAGAATCAGAAATATTTATTTTTGAATCTGCAGGGCATATACCATTTATAAATTATCAAAGAAAATGTTTTCATCTAATAAGAAAATTTATAAAGGCTGCGTAAGAGAATGATTGATAAAGAATACAAGCGTAAAGCATTTGATAGATATGCGAAAACTTATGATGCATATTCGTCACTACAAGATAAAATATCGGATAATCTTTTTAAGAAGTTAGACATGATTAAACCGAGATCAAATCTAATTTTAGATCTTGGATGCGGTACAGGTAGGAACGGAAAAATATTCAAAGATAAATTTAAGACAATAAAATTAATTAACTACGATTTTTCAATAAATATGTTGAGGGAAGCAAGAAAAAAACAAAATAATCTAACTAATTCACACTTAGAGATAGATGATTTAAGTTTTGTATGTGGCGATATTGAAGAATTACCTTTCCCTAAAAATACATTTGATATAGTTTGGTCAACAAGCTCATTTCAATGGTGCAATAATATTTCTAATACCTTTAAGGAGATACAATTGATATTAAAGCCTGGAGGTTTATTTATATTTAGTACATTTGGGCCAAATACACTTTTTGAATTAAAAAATATAACAAAAGAAATATCTAAATACCAAAAAACAAATGATTTTATAAGTATTCAATATATTAAAAATATACTTGATACTGAAGGTTTCAGAGATCTAATAATTAATTCAGAGGAATTTTGTATTGCATACAAAGACGTTACTAAACTCTTATTAGATTTAAAAAAAATTGGCGCTTCGAGTGGCTTTGAAAGTAAAAAAATTGGTTTATCTGGAAAACTTTTTCTAAAATTAATTTCAGATGGTTATAAAAAATACAGCTATGATGATATTTTTCCAGCAACCTATGAGGTTTTATATGGTTATGCGTGGAAAGACTCTAATAAATAATGCAACCTAATTAAATTATCGAACAATATGAACAAATCTTTTTTTATTACTGGTACAGATACGCATATAGGTAAAACTGAAATTACTTGTGGATTAATAAATTTTTTTCAAGAAAAAGGGTATTTAGCTTGCGGGATGAAGCCAGTTGCAGCTGGCACCGAAATTATTGACAACCAAACAATTAATAGCGACGTATATAAATTTTTATCTATAAATAGTATTGGAAAACCAGTAGCAAATATTAATCCGTATTCGTTTGAGCAAGCAATTGCTCCACATATTGCATCTAACCTATCAAATCAAAAGATACTCTTCCCTAAAATTCAAGAGAATTTTTTATTACTACAAAAAGAATGTGAATATTTATTTGTAGAAGGTGCAGGTGGTTACAAAGTCCCTTTGGCAAATAATAACTCAATTGAAGATCTTATCAGCTATTTATCAATACCAGTTATCTTAGTTGTAGGAATAAGGTTAGGTTGTATTAATCATGCAATGCTTACTTTTGAGTCGATAAAAAATAATCAGCAAAATCTGTACGGGTGGGTTGCTAACTGTATTGATCCAACTATGAAGCAAGTTGATGAGAATATTAAATATCTTGTAGAAAATATTGATGCTCCCTTTATGGGGAGGGTACCATTTCAAAAAAAAGTAAACACAATTAATATATCAAATTATTTATTATGGCCCGGTAAATTATAAAGCCTATTTTGTAAAATATAATCGTGAATAGTGTCTGGTATTAAGTCATTTATGTCTAAATTTTTCTTTAACCTATCTCTTATTTGACTTGAAGACTCATTAAACATTGGCATCTGTATTGGATAGATTTTACCCTGTTTATTTACTATAAGATCATTGATATCGTTGGTGACATTATTATTAAAGAATATTTGAACCTCATTTGGCATTTTTTTAATATTTGATTTTAACCCTTCTCTGTCAGCAACAACTAAATGACAATATTTTAATATTTCTTCCCACTTGTACCATTTATTTATATTAAAAAATGCATCTGCGCCAAGGATAAATATTAAAGTAGATTCAATATTTTTTTTAAAATATTTAAGCGTGTTTAGTGTGTAAGAGATTTTTGTTTGATTAAGATCTTCTTTGATTTCAAAATCTGAAATTTCAAAATGGTTATTTTTACAAATAATTTTTAGCATCTCCAATCGATGATGATGCGCAGTTAAAATTTTGGAAGTAGCCGAATTACCTGTTGGTATAAAAATTACTTTCTTTAAACCAATTTTTTTTATACAATTTTGAGCGATGGATATGTGAGCATTATGAATCGGATCGAAGGCTCCACCATATAGACCAATTAATTTATTATTAGCCATGATTATTTTCTAATTTGACCGGTTCCTAATACTATATATTTAAGAGAGGTAAGCCCTTCAAGCCCTACTGGACCTCTTGCATGAAATTTATCCGTAGATATACCAATTTCAGCACCTAAGCCATATTCAAAACCATCAGCAAATCTCGTTGAAGCATTTATCATTACACTTGAGGAATCAATTTCCCTAATAAATTTTTGTCCATTTTTCTGATTTTTTGTAATGATTGACTCTGTATGTTTTGAAGAATACTTGTTGATATGTCCAATTGCTTCATCAATTGATTTGACAATCTTAATCGATATAATCGGACCTGCATATTCTATATAATAATCTTCTTCTTTGGCATTTTTGGCATCAGGGATAATTTTCTTTGTCTCCGCGCATCCGCGCATCTCTATTTTTTTATTGTTGAATATCTTTTGTATTTTTGGCAAAAATTCTTTTGCTATTTTTGATGAAATAACCAGTGATTCTAGTGTGTTACAAGTACCAAGCCTTTGTGTTTTAGAATTATCAACAATATTAACTGCTACATCAATATCAGCAAATTCATCAACATAGATGTGGCAATTTCCATCAAGGTGCTTAATAACATTGATCTTTGCATCTTCAGTTATTTTTTTTATTAAGCTCTTTCCGCCGCGCGGAATTATTACATCAACAAAGTTACTCATTGTAATTAGTTCGTTTACTGCTTCTCGATCAGTCATTTTTATAATCTGTACAGAGTTAGAGTGAAACCCAGTTTCTTTTAATGATTGAGTAATTAATTCACCTAAATATGTATTAGAATTAATTGCTTCAGAACCACCTCTTAAAATTATTGCATTTCCAGATTTTATGGATAGTCCAGC